>JBIKPM010000159.1:0-5486 GCA_044357435.1 Flavobacterium sp.
GCGGCATCCTTTTGTGGAGTCCCGATAGCAATCGGGATGGAACAAAAGATATAGCGAATAGCCCGACCCAGAGTTTTTACGGAGGGTCACGCCCAAAAAATTGACACAAATAGAGAATGAAAAATATACGGAATTTTTGCATTATTGCACACATTGATCACGGGAAAAGTACGCTTGCCGATAGACTTCTTGGTGCCACACATACAGTGACGGCACGTGAAGAAAAAGCACAATTGCTGGACAATATGGACTTGGAACGCGAACGTGGGATTACCATAAAAAGTCACGCCATCCAGATGGAATACACCTATAAAGGGGAAGAATATATCTTGAATTTGATTGACACGCCTGGCCACGTGGATTTTTCGTATGAAGTTTCCCGTTCAATTGCAGCTTGTGAAGGAGCGCTTTTGATTGTGGATGCAGCACAAAGCATTCAGGCACAAACGATTTCAAATTTATATTTGGCTCTAGAAAATGACTTGGAAATCATTCCGGTTTTGAACAAAGTGGATTTACCAAGTGCCAATCCAGAGGAGGTTAGCGATGATATTGTGGATTTATTGGGTTGCAAACTCGAAGATATTATACACGCTTCAGGAAAAACGGGTTTGGGCGTCGAAAATATTTTGGCGGCAATTATCGAAAGAATTCCTCCTCCAAAAGGGAATATTGACGAACCGTTGCAAGCCTTGATTTTTGACTCTCATTACAATCCATTTCGTGGAATTGAAGTTATTTTCCGAGTGAAAAATGGTCAGATAAAAAAAGGCCAAAAGATAAAATTTATGGCTACCGGAAATGAATATTTTGCTGACGAAATTGGTACCTTGAAACTGAACCAAGTTCCGAAACAAGTCATTTCTGCTGGTGATGTTGGCTATTTGATTTCGGGAATTAAAGAGGCGAAAGAAGTAAAAGTGGGCGACACACTGACGGATGCCAAAAATCCAACAACAAACATAATTCACGGTTTTGAGGATGTAAAGCCAATGGTATTTGCCGGAATCTATCCTGTGGACACCGAAGATTATGAAGAGTTGAGAAATTCTATGGAAAAATTACAATTGAATGATGCTTCTCTTGTTTTTATTCCGGAAAGTTCAGCTGCATTGGGATTTGGTTTTCGTTGTGGATTCTTGGGAATGTTACATATGGAAATCATCCAGGAACGTTTGGAGAGAGAGTTTAATATGACCGTTATCACCACAGTTCCTAACGTTTCTTATTTGGCTTACACCAAGAAACATCCTGAAACTCCACTTATAGTCAATAATCCTTCGGACTTGCCGGAACCATCCCGTTTAGATCACGTTGAGGAACCATATATAAAAGCCACCATCATTACTAAGTCTGATTTTGTTGGAAATGTAATGAGTTTATGTATCGAAAAACGTGGTTTGATTACCAATCAAACTTATTTAACTACGGAACGCGTAGAATTGACTTTTGATATGCCTTTGGCGGAAATTGTGTTCGATTTTTATGACCGATTAAAAACGGTTTCCAAAGGATATGCTTCCTTTGACTATACTCCGATAGGAATGAGAACTTCCAATTTGGTTAAAGTAGACATCTTATTAAACGGCACCATTGTGGATGCTTTGTCTTCCTTGATGCATGCGGATAATGCCTATCAAATAGGAAAAAAAATGTGTGAAAAACTGAGAGAATTAATTCCACGCCAACAATTTGACATTCCTGTTCAAGCGGCTATTGGGGTTAAAGTGATTTCCCGTGAAACCATAAAAGCCTTACGTAAAGATGTTACTGCCAAGTGTTATGGTGGGGATATTTCCCGTAAACGTAAACTTTTAGAAAAACAGAAAAAAGGTAAAAAAAGAATGCGATTAGTCGGAAATGTTGAAATTCCACAAGAAGCATTTATGGCGGTTTTGAAGTTGAATGATTAAATCCTCTAGGAATTAAAAAACAGAATACAGAGAAAACCCGATGATGAAAATCATCGGGTTTTCTTGATTTTAATTATCTTTTAATTTCTCAAACAATCGCTTCGCATCTTCCAATTTGAATAATTGCGTGCCTTCATTCATTGTTGCCGCTGAACCACAGGCCACTCCCCATTGCACCACTTCTTTTAAAGGTTTATTTTGTGACAAAGCCCAAACCATTGCACCCACCATACTGTCGCCAGCTCCAACGGTGCTTTTCTTGACTACATTGGGTGCTGGAACAAACACTGTTTGAGTTGCAGTAACCAAAACTGCTCCTTGGGCTCCTAGAGAAACCACCACAATTTCAGCACTTCCTTTTTCGATTAATTTTCGTGCTGCCGGAGCAACCTCGTCCATTTCTAATCGTTCAACTCCAATTAATTTTGCTAATTCACCTATGTTTGGCTTGGCCAAATACACCCCTTTTTCCAATACTTTTTTCAAAGCTTCACCAGAAGTATCCACTATTAGTTTTGTGCCGGAAATCTTCGCCAAATCGGCAATATGTTGATAGAAATCAGTGGATAAACCTTCGTTTAAACTGCCACTTGCCACTAAATATTTAGTCTTTAATTCTTGAATAGTTTGAAGAATATTTCCTTTTTCGACGTCAGAAATCGGAGCCCCAGGAAAACAAAACCGATATTGCGCATTGGTATTGGTGTCCAATGCCACGAGATTTTCTCGCGTCCAATTTTGTGTGGGTACGATTTTTATGATAATTCCCTCTTTTTGCACCAATTCTTCCAACTTGATTCCAGGCGATCCTCCCGATGTGAATACACATAGTGTTTCTCCCCCTAATCGAGAAATTGCTTTAGAAACATTGATTCCTCCACCGCCAGCATCATAACGAGGTGTTCCGCAACGGATTTTTTGTTCGGCAACCAATCCAGTAAATTGAGTGCTTTTGTCCAAAGATGGGTTTATGGTTAAGGTGACAATGTCAAATATTTTCATTTTATAAAAATTAAATTATTTTGATTTTGCCATAAATTTAATGATAAATTTAATGACTGAATCGAATCCCTTTTTTATTTGGCAAAAAACCTTCTCTTCTTCGTACATTTGCACTCTCAATAAAATAAAATGATTGAAGATAAATCCCCACAACGAACCAGTATTGCGCAATTGGGCGAATTTGGATTGATAGACCACTTGACAAAAAACTTCAAAATTACACAACCTTCCACTTTAAAAGGAATTGGAGATGATGCTGCAGTTTTAGATTTCAAAGACAAGAAAGCAATTGTTTCTACCGATATGCTGGTTGAAGGCGTTCATTTTGATTTGGGGTATATGCCTCTAAGACATTTGGGCTACAAAGCAGTGGTGGTCAATGTTTCTGATATTTGTGCGATGAATGCCAAAGCCACCCAAATCTTGATTTCAATAGCCGTTTCCAACCGTTTTCCGTTGGAAGCTTTAGAAGAATTATTTGATGGAATTACGCTTGCAGCCAATGAATACAAGGTTGATGTTATTGGTGGTGACACGACCTCGTCACAAAAGGGAATGATTATCAGCATTACCGTTATTGGCGAAGCCGATGAAAATGAAATTGTATATAGAAATGGAGCTGGTCAAACCGATTTGTTGGTTGTAACCGGTGATGTTGGCGCGGCATATATGGGATTGCAGGTTCTCGAAAGGGAGAAACAAGTTTTTCAGGTCAACCCAAATTCACAACCTGATTTGGATGCCTACACGTATTTAATTGAACGTCAATTAAAACCAGAAGCTAGAAAAGATGTGCGCACTTTATTACACGCATTGGAAATAAAACCAACAGCAATGATCGATATTTCGGATGGATTGTCGCCTGAAATTATGCATATCTGTAAACAGTCGAAAGTGGGTTGTAATTTGTATGAAGACAAATTACCGCTTGACCCTCAGTTTATGAATGTTTGCGAAGAATTTGACTTAGATGCCACAACTGTGGCCATAAATGGTGGCGAAGATTATGAACTGCTTTTTACCATTAAGATGGAAGATTTTGACAAGATAAAAGGAAATCCGAATTTCACGATTATTGGGCACATGACCCAAGAAAGCGAAGGCATACATTTAGTGACTCGAGCCAATACTAAAATTCCGTTGAAAGCTCGTGGCTGGAACGCTTTGAGTGAAGACTAATTAATGAGAAACAAAAAAAGACATTTCATTGAAATGCCGTTTTTTGTTACATATGAGATTTGCAATATTAGAAGAGCAAGCCTTTATTTTTAGCTTCTCGTACCAATTCAATATCGCTATCATCTTTCAGATTCAGTAATTCCTTTAAATTTTGTTTTCTTTTTTCGATTGCCTCCAAAGATATAGGAATGTATTGCGGAATATCTGTTGTCTTGGTTCCTTTGGATATATGAAAAAGAATCTGTTTGTCAAATACGTCAATCTCTATTGTTTCTGATTCGGCCAAATCTATCATTTTCTGAATGGATTCACTGTAATAAATTTCGTTTTTTATTACTTTATCGAAGCCAAAAAGTAACACGTCAAATGTTAAATCATTTTTTATAACTAGTCCATTTGGATTTATAATGTTTATGATATTCTTGATTTTCAATAATTCGGTATACATGGTGAGCAAAATAATTTTGCATTTTGGCATATATTCCATTAGCAATTTTGCTAAATCTTCACCAGATAAAATTCCTTTTTCCTCATAGGCTGGCATACTAATATCTAAAAAGGCAATGTCGAAGGCTATCGTTTCTGGATTGGTAATAATTTCATATGCCGATTTACAATCTTTAGCTTCCTCTATTAAAAACTCAAACTCATTTGGATTGTATCTCGTAATGGCATTCTTGTATCCTTGTATAATAAACGGGTGATCGTCTACTATCAATATGTTGTTTTTAATTGTTGATTCGGTTGTCATTTATCTGTATTTATATTGGGACTGTCACCGTTATGATTGTTCCTTCCCCTTTTTTTGATTTTATTTCGAATGTTCCTTCGCATTCATTGATTCTGGAAAGCATATTTTGCAATCCAATTCCTTTTTTAGCCCTATTTACATTAAAACCTATTCCATCATCGCTTATTTCCAAAAACAAATTGTCAATTTCTCGTCTAAATTCCACATTAATGGCATTCGCATTCGCATACTTGTTGATGTTTTGAAGCGACTCCTGAATAATTCGATATAAATTTATTTTGATGGCATTACTCATTGATTCCCATTTTATGGTCGAATCAATAGTGGAAACCAATTTTGGTTTGAACGTCTGTTTTTGGTTTTCAAATAAGTCGTCTACAATGGCCACGAAGTTATTAATTAATTCTGATTTTTCCCTGTTCAAATCATGTGAAATTTCACGAATATCTTGCTCAATATTTTTTAATTCCGACAAGTAGTCATTTCTTTTTTCGATAGCAGCTTCATCGTGAATTTTATTCAAACCGTCTAGATTCATCCGTACCCCAAACATTCTTCCCAGAACACCATCATGCAACTCTTGCGCAACCCTTTTTTTCTCTTTTATTCGGATGGATTCCACATTGCTTTGTTGCGAAATC
>JBIKPM010000109.1:0-6751 GCA_044357435.1 Flavobacterium sp.
GCAGTTTGGAGTAAGAAACAATTTATTTGGTTTTTTTGGATAGAATTTACAGATTTAAAGAAGGTTTTTCATTGTTTGATGCAAATATTATTTTTGCGAAACGAAGATCGGTTATGCCTTCCTTATTAATGGTCAAGAAATAGTTTATTTGCCAACTTTGAGTTTTTTCGGCTGGTTTGTTATTTTGGATTTCCCAAGGAGGATAAACCCTAATGCCACGTTTTCCCACTGTATCATTTTGTGATAAAACCCCCTTGTTGGCCAAAACCAGTTTTGGAAAAATAAATTGCCCAAAATTGTCGCCGCTTCTGGCGGTAATAATGATAAAATCTATTTCGTCATTTATATCAAAAGGAGCTGTTATTTCATTTTGATTTCTTTTCCAAATTGTTACAAACTGGCCCGTTTTTTTTGGTGTAATTTTGGAAACTCGATGTTGAATTTTTTTTCCATCAAGCTCAAAAGAGCATGCTCCATATTCTATGCTTTCGGTATTCAATTTTAGGTTAGTCAGGTCAAAACCACAAGGGTCATAAACCAATTCTTTTACTATTTCTAGATCTGTATGAAATTTTAGTATTGTCATTTTTTTTGTTTCAAACTCATATTAATAAACTACTTTCTAAAAGGTTAAATTAGTTCATCGATATGTTTTTTTATGTTTTCCGCAATTTTTTTTGTCGGTAAATCATTAGCATCACCTCCAAAAGGATCTTCAATTTCCTCGGCTATCAATTCTAAACTTGCCAAAACATAAAATATAAATACGACAACAGGAATAACATAATACCCTAAAATAAAAACATAAGCAAAAGGCAAGGTAAGTACATAAATAAAAATAAATTTTTTGATAAAAGCGCTATAAGAATAGGGAATTGGGGTGTTCTTGATTCTTTCACAAGCACCACAAATATCCGTGAGAGATTGTAATTCGTTGTTTAAAATGATGAGTTGTTCTCCGGTTATTTTTTTTGAAACATACAAATTATTCACTTTTTGAAACAACATTTTAGCTATTTGATTCGGTCTATGTTTATGATGGTCGATTTCCAAATCTACGTCATCAAACAATTGTTTTGCGGTTTCGCTATCGTTTAAATGTTTGTGTAAAATAGAAGCATATCCAGGAATCATTTTCTTGAAATAAACACGATCATTCTCTTCTGTTAAAATCACGGCTAACTTAAGGGCTAAATTTCGGCTGCTGTTGACAAGGCTTCCCCACATTTTTCGTCCCTCCCACCAGCGGTCGTATGCAGTATTTGTTCGGTAGGCCAATAATAAGGAAATTACGAATCCCAACATACCGTGCATAACGGAGATATTTTTTATAGGACTGTCTTCGGGTAAACGCCAATATTCGATTTCTAAATAAGCGATAATTCCAGAATATATCCCAATAATTACCATCATTGGAATTAATTTTCGAAAAGTGTCCGCTTTGCTTAATTGAAAAATAAAGCTGATCCAGTCTTTTGGGTTGTATGAGGTCATTTGAGTCTTTTAAGGTGGTCAAAAGTAAAATTTACTTTTTATTATAAGGATTATTATATTATATTTTTTTCTTTTTATACTTTATTGAAACGATTGTGTTCAAAGATCTATACATATAATTCAAATAGGATTTGTTGCTTTTATGTTTTAACTAATATAATTCCAAATGTTTTTCTTTTTGGTCAATTCGATATAGGTGGCTCTCAAAACAGCATTTTCGGGTTTTTGCATTGGTGCATCCTCCTTCAAAATCTTCAAGGCATAATTACGTGCCAATATCAAAATATCCCGGTCGCGAACAATATCAGCAATTTGGAGATTCAACACGCCACTTTGTTGTGTTCCCATCAAATCTCCAGGACCTCGAAGCTTGAGATCGACTTCGGCAATTTCGAAACCGTCATTCGTTTGAACCATCGTTTCCATTCGGGTTTTGCTGTCGGCACTTAATTTATGGCTGGTCATCAAAATACAATAGCTTTGCGCTGCACCACGCCCCACACGCCCTCGAAGTTGATGTAATTGTGACAATCCAAAACGTTCGGCACTTTCGATAATCATCACGCTGGCGTTGGGAATATTAACGCCCACTTCAATTACGGTTGTGGCGACCATAATGTTGGTTTTTCCTTCCGCAAAGCGCTTCATTTCGGCATCTTTATCCGCCGGTTTCATTTTGCCATGAAGAATGGAAATGGAATAATTTGGTAATGGAAAATCACGAGAAATACTTTCGTAACCGTCCATTAAATCTTTGAAATCCATTTTTTCAGACTCTTGAATCAAAGGGTACACAATGTAAATTTGGCGTCCTAAGGCAATTTCATCCCGAATGAATTTCCAAACTTTCAACCGGTTGCTGTCAAAACGATGTACAGTTTGAATGGGTTTTCGTCCCGGTGGCAATTCGTCAATCACCGAAATATCCAAGTCACCATACAAACTCATCGCCAAAGTTCGTGGAATGGGAGTGGCGGTCATTACCAAAACGTGTGGCGGAATTTGTTCCCCTCCATTGGAGGGGTCAGGGGTGGATTTCTTCCACAATTTAGAACGTTGCTCCACACCAAAACGATGTTGCTCGTCAATCACGGCCAAGCCCAAATTTTGAAATTGTACCTTGTCTTCCAATAAAGCGTGCGTGCCAATCAGAATGTGTAAACTGCCATTTTCGAGTTCCTCGTGAATGATTTTTCGAGCTGCAGTTTTGGTGGAACCTGTGAGTATTTTTATATTGATATTCAATTCTTTGGATAATTCTGACAATCCATTAAAATGTTGGTTTGCCAAAATTTCTGTTGGCGCCATCAAACAGGATTGAAAACCGTTATCCAAGGCAATGAGCATACTCATCAAGGCCACGATTGTTTTACCGGAACCCACGTCACCTTGCAGCAATCGGTTCATTTGGGCGTTGCTGCCCATATCGATTCGGATTTCCTTGATGACTCTTTTTTGGGCATTGGTCAATTCAAAAGGCAGATGATTTTGATAGAAATCATTGAAATAGCCACCCACTTTCGTAAACGGGTGTCCTTTTATTTTATGTTTCCGAATCAGGTTTTTGGTGATTAATTGCAATTGGATGTAGAACAATTCCTCGAATTTCAATCTAAATTGGGCTTTCGCTAAAGCATCGGCACTTTTTGGAAAGTGGATATTGAATAAGGCTGCATTTTTCGGAATCAGTTTTAGTTCGGCAGTCAAATAATCTGGTATAGTTTCGGAGAATTTGGCTTGGGTTTCCTGAAACAATTGCTGCATCATTTTATTAATCACCCGATTCGAAATCCCTCTGTTTGCCAAAGTTTCAGTCGAAGGATAAACGGGTTGCATCGCGGAGCGTAAGCTTTGTTCGTGTTCCGCCATCAGCTCGATTTCAGGATGCGCCATATTGAAAGTAGCTCCAAAAGAAGTGCATTTTCCGAAAATCACGCACATTTCGTTGAGTTTTAAACTCTCTCGAATCCATTTATGGCCTTGAAACCAAACCAGTTCCATTTGTCCCGTGTCATCCACAAAAGTAGCAACCAGCCGTTTCTGGTTTTTGCCAAATTCCACGGTTTTAATGTTGATGATTTTGCCAATGATTTGGACTTCGGCAGCGTTGTTTTGCAATTCGTTAATCTTGTAATAACGCGTCCTGTCAATGTATCGATTCGGGAAAAAATTGAGCAAATGTCCGTACTTGTGAATTCCCAATTCCTTGCGCAGCAACGCACCACGGTTGGGACCGACACCTTTGAGGTATTCGATGGGAGTTTCTAGGAGGTTTTGCTGCATAATGCGAAGATAGTTTTTTGTTTGGAAAATAGGAAATACAATTGTTTGGTATTGGTAAAGGAAAAAGTATATTTGAATTCTTAAACTTTCAAGAAATGACAACCCATCTAGCATTACTTCGTGGTATCAATGTTTCTGGTCACAATATGATAAAAATGGAGGCTTTGAAAATCACATTGGAATCCATTGGTTTCGAAAATGTGCAGACCTATATTCAATCCGGTAATGTTTTTGTGGATACAGTAGAAGAAAGTCCTGCTAAAGTGGGCTTTCTAATCAAGCAGGAGATTTTTAAAACTTTTGGTTGCGATGTGCCGGTCGTGGTGATTGGACAACAGGATTTGGAAGCTTGCTTTAAAAACAATCCCTTTTTGAAGGAAGCTGCCGTTGACCTAAAAAAAATATATGTTGCCTTTGTTTCAAAAGAATTGAGAAACGAAAATAGCAACGATTTGAAAATTAGCCAATTCAAACCCGATGAAGCACACATTGATGCAACAAGGATATTTATAAAATATGCCGTGGGAGCAGGTAAAACGAGATTAGATCAAAAATATATCGAGAAAAAGTTAAATCTAACGGCAACGATACGAAATTGGAATACTGTGACCCAATTATTGAAAATGTATGAAGAAAAATAATGATAATTTAATCGTAATTAAATAGTAATTCATTTTTATGTCCTTATTCAAAAGCAAATACAAAATAGAATCAAACCGTTTAAAAAGCTGGGATTATTCCAGTGAAGCCATTTATTTTATCACGATTGCTTCCCAAAACAGGAAATGTATTTTTGGTACTATTGACACCGACAAAATGGTATTAAACCAAAACGGAAAAATTATTGAAAAGGAATTGTTGAAATCAATTGTAATTAGGGAACATTGGTTTTTTCATAATTGGGTTATTATGCCCAATCATATTCATTTTTTGATTGAAATTAAAATGGATCCGTCTAATGTTTCTCTGTCATCCAATACAGAGACGCACGATGTAGAGACGCACGATGTAGAGACGCACCGCAGTGCGTCTCTACCGATAATTCCACCAAAATTATCCCGAAAACCCAATTCAATTTCGTCATTCGTTGCTGTATTTAAATCGGTTACGACCAAACAAATTAATGAATTGATGAAAAATAGTAAGGGAGAATCGATTTGGCAACCTAATTATTACGATCATATTGTTCGGAATTATAATTCATTGGATAGAATTTATCGTTATATAAAAGACAATCCCAAGAATTGGAATACGGATTCTATAAATTCTATTTAAAGTGAAATATCTTTTCCTCTTAATCTCCACATTTACTTTTGCCCAACAAACCGAATTTGTAGATTTCAAATCGGTTTTGGGAAAAATCACCATTGATCCTATTACGAAAACAGTTTCAGGCAATGTGACTTATGATTTTCAGGTTTTAAAACCCATTGATACCCTGAAAATTGAAGCACAAAACATGATGTTTTCCGATTTGAAACTGAATGGAAAAATTATTGAATATAAGAATACACAGAAGCAATTGCAACTACTTTTTCCGTTTAAAAAAGGAGAAAATCAATTAGTTTTCCACTATTCGGCAACTCCAACGCAAGCTCTTTATTTTGTGGGTTCTGAAGCAGATGACGATTTGCAAATTTGGACGCAAGGCCAGGGAAAATACACCAGCAATTGGTTCCCAAGTTTTGACGATGTGAAGGAGAAAGTGGTGTTTAATTTGGATATAACTTTTGATGAAAAGTATCAAGTTATTTCAAATGGAAAATTGATCAAGGTCAATGAAAATGGAAACTTAAAAAAGTGGAACTATCGGATGCAGAAGCCTATGAGCTCTTATCTACTGATGCTTGCCATTGGAAAATTTCAAAAGAAAATAGAATTTTCAAATTCAGGAATTCAATTGGAAATGTATTACCGACCAAAAGATGCAGTCAAATTTGAACCAACCTATCGCTATTCCAAACCAATTTTTGATTATTTAGAGAGTGAAATAGGAGTGAAGTATCCTTGGGAAATATACCGACAAATTCCAGTTCGGGATTTTCTTTACGCCGGAATGGAAAACACTTCTACCACCTTGTTTTCAAGCAATTTTGTTGTTGATTCCATTGGTTTTGAAGATCGAAATTATACCAATGTCAATGCACATGAATTGGCGCATCAATGGTTTGGTGATTTGGTGACTGCCGAAAGCAGTAAGCACCATTGGCTTCAGGAAGGATTTGCCACCTATTATGCTTTGCTGGCCGAAAAGAAAATCTATGGAGATGATTACTTTTATTCGAAATTATATGAATATGCCCAACAACTCCAACAGGCCTCTAAAACGGACACGATTCCAATTTTGAATGCAAAAGCCAGTTCATTGTCTTTCTATCAAAAAGGAGCTTGGGCCTTGCACGTTTTACATGAAGGAATTGGAGATAAAGTCTTCAAAACAGCGGTACAAAACTATTTGAAAAAGCACTCCTTTCAGACCGTAAACACACAGGATTTCTTTACAGAAATTAAGAAATTGTCCCATTTTGATTTGGACAATTTTGGCAAAGTATGGCTTGAGAAATCTGATTTTAATATACAAATAGCCAATGAGTTATTGTTGAAAAATAAAAATATAAAATTGTTGTTTGAAATTGAAAAAATGAAAAGAATAGCCATATCGGAGAAAGCGGCACGTTTTCAAGAAATTCTCCAATCGAAAGCCTATTATTTACCCAAGGAAGCCATCGTTTACCAATTGATAAATGAAAATTTTGAGGATAAAAGACAATTGTTAACGGTAGCTTTGAAAACCAATACTATTCAAGTTCGACAAGCAGTAGCCACTACTTTGACTAAAATTCCAGAGGAATTCAGAATCCAATACGAAAGTCTTTTGGACGACAAATCCTATCAAACGCAAGAAGTAGCTTTGTATAATTTGTGGAATAATTTCCCTGAGCATCGCTTTCAATATTTAAATCAATCGAAAGAT
>JBIKPM010000008.1:0-19313 GCA_044357435.1 Flavobacterium sp.
CAAACTTTAAAAGCGATTGGAGAATATGACAAGGCGGATAAAATGTTGGAGCAATTCACTAAAAGATCCGGGAACGATCAAAGAGCCAAATTATTCGATAGTAATAAAAATTATCTCGAAGTAATTAAGGATAAATCTGGACGTTATAATATTGCTGATGCAGGAATCAATTCAGAATATTCAGATTTTGGGGGCTCTTTATTTGACAACAAACTAATATTCGCTTCTTCAAGATTTGTGGGTGTTTCTAAGAGGGTCTTTGAATGGACAAATCAAGCCTTTACCAATCTTTATTCTTCCGAATTTACACCAAACGGAAATCTGGAAGAGCCAAAACGTTTTGGTAATACCATAAATTCCAAATTCCATGAATCAACTCCCGTTTTCACTAAAGACGGTAAAACCATGTACTTTACCAGAAATAATTATTTGGATGGAAAAGAGGGTAGAGACAGTAATAAAATAACTTTATTAAAAGTATATAAGACCACATTTGAGGATGGTAAATGGAACAATGTGTCTGAACTGCCCTTCAATAGCAATCAGTATAGTGTTGCTCATCCTATGTTGAGCCCCGATGATAAAACTTTATACTTTGCATCAGATATGCCAGGAACCCTTGGGCAATCTGATTTATTTAAGGTTACAATAAACAATGACGGTACATTTACAACACCGGTGAACCTTGGGTCTTCAATCAATACAGAGGGTAGGGAAACTTTTCCTTTCATTAGCGAAGACAACGAATTGTATTTTGCGAGTGACGGTCGCCCAGGATTGGGAGGGCTGGACATATTTGTTTCAAAAATAGAGAAGGATAATAGTTTTGCTGAAGTGCAAAATATAGGAGCGCCAGTAAACGGGACTCAAGATGATTTCGCTTTTTTAATTGACAGCAAAAGCCGAAATGGTTTTTTCACTTCCAATAGGGATGGTGGTCAAGGATATGATGATATTTATAAGTTTACTGAGACTCGCAAATTAACTTGCGAACAAGTTTTAGCCGGAGCCATAACCGACAAAGAAACAACTTTGTTGCTTGCGAATGCCAAGGTGAGCTTGTTTGACGGAAAGTTCCAATACCTGAAAGAGAGCATAGCTGATGAGAAAGGACAATATAGTTTTGAAGTCGAATGTGGAAAAATATATTATGTTAGAGCAGAAAAATTAGATTATGAAACCAAAGAAAGTAATGTTACCATTGCCAAAATAAATGGTGAAACCAACTTGTCTCTGGCTCTTGAAAAACGAATTAAGCCCGTAAATTTAGGAACCGATTTGGCTAAAACTATAAATATACCAATGATTTATTTTGATTTGGACAAATGGTTCATTCGAAAAGACGCCGCTTTTGAACTGGAAAAAATACTTGATATAATGAAACAATTTCCCGCAATGAGAGTAGACGTTCGCTCACACACGGATAGCAGACAAACTTCAGAATACAATAACGCATTATCGAATCGAAGAGCTAAAGCCACTAAGGATTGGTTGGTGAAAAATGGGATAGAAGTAAGCCGATTGACTAGCAAAGGTTACGGAGAAGCTCAACTGGTTAACCATTGTTCTGATGGTGTGGAATGCACTGAAGCAGAACATCAAGCCAACAGGCGTAGTGAGTTTATCGTTATTTCTATGGAATAAATAAGGCTAAAAACAGCAATTAGCCTCTCTTAATGGAGAGGCTTTTTTTATGTTGTTTTCATTGAGAAAATAATACCAAATAGAATTGTGAAAAATAATTTTTATTAATGTGTTGTTATTGAATATTTTTTTTAAATTTATAACCCAATAAAATTATTCTATTATGACAGTAAATCAAATATTAAGCAAAAAAGGAAAAGAAGTGTTTTCAGTACTGCCAACAATCACAGTATACGAAGCTCTAGGAGTGATGAGCAAAAAAAATATTGGGGCTATTTTAATAATAGAAAACACCATATTAAAAGGTATTTTATCAGAGAGGGACTATGCGCGAAAAATCGCTTTGAAAGCAAAATCTTCTAAAAAAACACTCGTACACGAAATTATGGAAGAAAATGTGGTTACCGTGAAACCAACAGACAACCTCGATTACTGTATGGAATTGATGAATACAAAAAGAGTAAGGCACTTGCCCGTATCGGAGAATGACATTATTATAGGAATTATATCTATAAGTGATGTGGTTAAAGCGATAATTGAAATGCAAAAAGACACTATAAAATATTTGGATTCTTATATTTCGCAATAGTAAAACCAAACCATCAATAGTTATTTATGACTGCATTAATTTGCAGTCATTTTTTTATATCTATAATTAGACAACATTTTTTTGTAAATGAAAGGTGTATAATTGCCCTTTTTAAACCAAGTCTTATATCTTTGTGCACTAGGATAAATTAAAAATAATGGACAAAAACAGCAAAAGAAGAGAGGCACTATTGTATCACGCAAAACCTACTCCCGGTAAAATACAGGTGGTACCCACCAAAAAACATGCAACACAAAGAGATCTCTCTTTAGCCTATTCACCTGGTGTAGCTGAACCTTGTTTAGAAATCGCAAGGGATGTTAATAATGTCTATAAATATACAGCTAAAGGAAATTTGGTTGCAGTTATATCTAATGGAACGGCAGTTTTGGGACTAGGTGACATAGGACCAGAAGCATCAAAACCTGTAATGGAAGGTAAAGGTTTGTTGTTTAAAATTTTTGCTGGAATTGATGTATTTGATATTGAAGTAGGAACTAAAGATATTGAAGAATTTATTCAAACAGTAAAAAATATAGCGCCCACTTTTGGGGGAATAAATCTAGAAGATATTAAAGCTCCCGAATCTTTTGAAATTGAACGCAGATTGGTCGAAGAATTGAATATTCCAGTTATGCACGATGACCAACACGGCACCGCAATTATTTCCTCTGCAGCTTTAATAAACGCATTAGAATTAGCTGAAAAGAAAGCCGAAGACCTGAAAATGGTAGTGTCTGGAGCCGGTTCTGCCGCACTGGCTTGTGCGGATTTATATATTTTATTAGGAGTCAAATTGGACAATATTTATATGTTCAACAGTAAAGGTCTTTTGACAAAAGGCAACGATTCCTTATCTTCATTGCAACAAAAATTTGCAAGAGATATGGAGCCAATAAGTCTTGAGGAAGCTTTGAAAGATGCCGATATTTTCTTGGGGTTATCCTCTGGAGACATCATGACACCCAAAATGTTATTGGGCATGGCTAAAAATCCAATTGTTTTTGCAATGGCTAACCCAAATCCAGAAATTAATTATAATCTGGCTATTGCTACTCGAAAAGATATTATTATGGCAACCGGTCGCTCCGACCATCCTAATCAAGTAAATAATGTGCTAGGTTTTCCTTATATTTTTCGCGGTGCCTTAGATGTTCGTGCCACAAAAATTAATGAAGCGATGAAGATGGCTGCTGTTCGTGCTTTGGCATCTTTGGCAAAAGAAAGTGTTCCAGAACAAGTTAATATTGCTTATGGTGCAACAAAATTAACATTTGGTCGTAATTATATAATTCCATCGCCATTTGATCCTAGATTGATAACTGTTGTTGCTCCAGCAGTTGCCAAAGCAGCTATGGATTCAGGGGTAGCCTTAAATCCAATTCTTGATTGGAAAAAATACGAGGAAGAACTTTTGGATCGTTTGGGGACTGATAATAAAATGGTGAGATTAATTGGTAATCGAGCTAAAGCAAACCCAAAAAGAATAGTTTTCGCAGAAGCGGAACAGCTTGATGTTCTCAAGGCGGCTCAGATTGTTTTTGAAGAAGGTATCGGATTTCCAATTTTATTGGGGAATAAAAAAATTATTTTGGAATTAAAAAAAGAACTTGGTTTTGAAGCCAAAGTTGAAATAATTGACCCCAAAGTTAGTGAGGAGGATGAAAGAAGGAATAGATATGCAGAGGTATATTGGAAAACTAGAAAAAGAAGTGGAATTTCTTTATATGACGCAAAAAGTTCTATGCGCGAAAGAAATTATTTTGCTGCTATGATGGTCAATGAAGGGGAAGCGGATGCACTGGTCACGGGTTATTCCAGAAGTTACCCTTCAGTAGTAAAACCAATGTTACAGCTTATAGATAAAGCACCGGGTGTTTCCTTGGTAGCTACTACAAATCTTATGATGACCAGTAGAGGGCCAATGTTTTTATCCGATACTGCCATAAATATTGATCCATCGGCACATGAACTTGCTAAAATTGCCATTATGACTGCAAATGCAGCCAAAATGTTTGGCATTGTTCCGGTTATTGCCATGATTTCATTTTCAAATTTTGGATCTTCAACAAATGAAGGAGCAGTAAAAGTTAGAGAAGCGGTTGCTTATTTACATAAACATTTTCCCGATATGGTAATTGATGGTGAAATCCAGGCCGATTTTGCCTTAAATCCAGAAATGCTGAAAGCAAAATTTCCTTTTTCTAAACTGGCAGGGAAAAAAGTGAACACCTTGATTTTTCCCAATTTAGCTTCGGCTAATATAACGTATAAACTCTTGAAAGAATTAAATAAGGTAGATTCTATAGGGCCCATTATGCTGGGTATGGGAAAACCGGTTCATATATTTCAATTGGGAGCAAGTGTAGAAGAAATGGTTAACATGGCTGCTATTGCTGTTATTGATGCCCAGGAAAAAGAAAATATAATAATAAAACAATAAAATAACTCGTAAACAATACTCATAACTTATCCAGGGCAAACACATACTTTAAGACTTAAAACTTTCAGTAAGTAATTTTCGTTCCAACCTGCTTTAAGCCTTTTACCCGCAATTCCTTGTTTCTCTGTTTTTTCATTTTTTAGTAAATTTAGTGCTATTTTTAATAGGACGGAATAATTTTGCGCTGCATTTTTGTTTCTCTTTCTTGAGGAGTCTTCAGAAAAACCAACATCTAATATCCAGTGTAATTTGTTTTCAATTCCCCAATGTGAACGAATATTTTTTTGATATTGATTGGCATTGTTGTCTAAACTTGAAATGTAATATCGAGTTGCTTTTTCTATGGGCTTACCATTATTTTTAAATTCTCTAATTCTTTCTATTTTAATAACTTGATTAAGGTTTTTCCATTTCTGTTCTTTGTTTTCTATGAATAAAAAGTTAGAAATCACACTACATTTTCTAGTTTCTATTCTTCCATGCCCGATATCAATATTGGTGTCTATTTCTATTTCTTTAGCAAACTTAAACTCATCTTTTATTTCTTCTAAAAGTTGTTTCTGATTCTCCTTGACTGCTAAAATATAATCTGCCTCCTTTATAATAATTTTCTCTGCTATATCGGTTTGGGTCCCCATTGCGTCAATGGTAATGATGTTTCCTTGAATCATTAACTTATCTAATAATTCTGGTATGGCAGTAATTTCATTCGATTTGTCGTTTACTCTTACTTGACCTAGAACCAAATTATTTTCATTAGCCCAAGCACTTACCATGTGAACCGGTGATTTTACTCCTTTTGATTTTGCGCCACACAATGTTTTAGCATCAATGGCTATAACCTGTCCTTTTGTAATTTCTGAAATTGAATTTACCCACTCTATAAAACAATTCTCAAATTGATTGCTGTCAATAGCTGAGAATACCCTGTTTATAGTATCATCAGAGGGAATTCCGTTTTCTAGTTTTAAAAATTTCTTTAGAAATTCTTCTTTTGAGCAAGCAAAGTCTACCATTTGTTTCCAAGTTTCTGCTCCACAAATCACTGAAATTATTCCAATAACAAGGATGTCAACCAAGTTGTGTAATTGGTTTATATGGCTTCTAGGGTCTTCTACGATGCCAAAAATACTTATTAATTTGTTGTCTGTATTCATACTGTTAATTTATTGATTATCAGAATAATATACAAATAATTATTTGCTTAAACAACTATAAATCAATATCTTTTATCTTATTTTCATAAAAAAAGTGTGCGTTTACCCTGATAACTTATCTATTTTTGATAATTCAATTTAAGTTTTGTTATATTTGGGGGCGAAAAAATTCATGGATGATAGCACATTTACAAGGGAAATTAGTAGAAAAAACCCCAACACAAGTTGTTATTGACTGTGGTGGAGTTGGGTATCACGTGAATATTTCCTTGCACACTTATTCCCTGCTTCCCGCAACTGATTTTATAAAATTGTTTACACATCTTCAAATCAAGGAAGATGCGCATACTTTATTTGGTTTTGTAGAAAAATCAGAAAGAGAAATTTTCAAATTGCTGTTGTCTGTTTCTGGAATTGGAGCCAGTATTGCTAGAACCATGTTGTCCTCATTAGATCCAAAACAAATTACAAATGCAATTGCATCTGGCGATGTGGTCACAATTCAATCCATAAAAGGCATTGGCAGTAAAACAGCACAAAGGGTGATACTTGATTTGAAAGAAAAAGTATTAAAACTTTATGATTTAGATGAAGTTTCAATGTCGCAAAGCAATACAAGTAGAGATGAAGCGTTATCTGCTTTGGAGGTTTTAGGTTTTGTTCGAAAAACTTCAGAAAGGATTGTTGAAAAGATTATTAAAGAAGAACCGGACAGTTCCGTTGAGTCAATTATTAAGAAGGCTTTAAAAATTTTATAAAAATTGAAAACACATTACTCGAAAAAGACCCCATTTATATATAAAATTTGTCAATTTTTGTCAATTTTATTTTTTGGATTTGTATCACAAGCCCAAGTAAATCAATCGGTCCAAGATACAACGCAAACAGGATTTTCGGTTGGAAAAATTCAAATTAAAGATCCTAAAAGCGTTCTTTCGGCATATACCTATGATCCAGTTACGGATAGATATATTTACACCAAAACCATTGGGGACTTTCCTGTTAAGTATCCAACTATACTGACCCCAAAAGAGTATGAAGCTTTAGTTTTAAAGGAATCCATGCGCAATTATTTCAAGAAGAAATTAGATGCCATTGATGGAAAGAAAGAAGGTAGTGAAGAAGCTAAAAAAGATTTATTACCGAGATATTATGTTAAATCGGGTCTTTTTGAATCTATTTTCGGAAGTAATACCATCGATGTTAAGCCTACAGGTTCGGTAGAAATGGATTTTGGAGTTCGTTATACCAAACAGGATAATCCTTCATTTTCTCCAAGAAACAGATCGAATTTGACTTTTGATTTCACTCAAAGAATAAGTATGAGTTTAATGGGAAAGGTAGGGACCCGGTTAAGTGTCAATGCGAATTATGACACCCAATCTACTTTCGCTTTTCAAAATCTAATCAAATTAGAATTTACCCCTTCAGAGGACGATATTATTCAAAAAATTGAAGTTGGAAATGTTAGTATGCCTTTGAATAGTTCTTTGATTAGAGGTGCGCAGAGCTTGTTTGGGGTAAAGACACAATTACAATTTGGTAAAACTACAATTACAGGTGTTTTTTCAGAACAAAAATCGCAAACCAAAAGTATTGTTGCCCAAGGTGGCGGAACAGTACAAGACTTTGAAGTTTATGCGCTTGATTATGACAGTGACAGGCATTTTTTTCTATCCCAATTTTTCAGAAACAAATACGATGCTGCACTAAAAAATTACCCCTTTATTGATAGTAGAGTTCAAATTACTCGTTTAGAAGTTTGGGCCACCAACCGACAAAATAGGGTAAACACTACCAGCAATAACTTAAGAAATATTATAGCTATACAAGATTTAGGTGAGGGTCAATTAACGGACTCTCTGGGTAATCCTATAGCTGATAGTGAAGTAGTGGTTTTAGACCCACCAACAGGAATCTTCAATAACCCAATTGACTCCCCGACAGATAACTCAAATAATGATTACGATCCTGAACAAATCCTGTCAGGGACTGGTTTACTTAACAGCAAAATTCGCGAAATAGCAACTTCAAATTCAGGGTTTACCACTACTGTTTCCGAAGGTCAAGATTATTCTAAACTTGAAAATGCCAGAAAATTAACGGCCAATGAATATACTTTTCATCCTCAACTCGGTTACATTTCCTTGCAGCAAAGACTAGCTAACGATGAAGTTTTGGCTGTGGCTTACCAATATAGTATTGGTGACCAAGTGTATCAGGTGGGTGAATTTGGTAATGACGGGGTAGATGCAACTCAAGTAACGGGAAACACGCCATCGAATCAAGCCATTATTTCACAAAGTTTGGTTTTGAAAATGTTGAAAAGTAATTTAACCAATGTCAAAGATCCAATTTGGAATTTGATGATGAAGAACATTTATCAAATTCCTGGAGGTTATCAAATTAAACAAGAAGATTTTAGATTCAATATTGTTTACACTGATCCTTCTCCCTTAAATTATATAACCGAAGCAAAAGATGCCGCTGGGAATCCAGTTCCATTTCCTCAACCAGATCCATTAAAAACACCTAAGGAAAACGAAGAAAATAAAGTTGCACAAACCCCTTTGCTAAAAGTGTTTAACTTAGATAAACTGAATTATAATAATGATCCGCAAACCGGAGGTGATGGTTTTTTTGATTTTATGCCGGGATTAACTATAGATGCTCAAAACGGAAGAATAATATTCACGACCAAGGAGCCTTTTGGGGAACTATTATTTTCTAAATTGTCAAATCCAGGTTCAACGGAGAATTATAATGGCGACCCTAACTTGATTTCAGATTATAATCTCAATCAAAAGAAATATGTTTTTCGAAATATGTATCGCAATACGCAATCTGGGGCGTTACAGGACAGCGAAAAAAATAAATTTTTATTAAGGGGTAAATACAAATCAACTGGAGGTGACGGAATTCCTATCGGTGCCTTCAATGTGCCTCAAGGCTCAGTTGTGGTTACGGCTGGTGGAAGAGTTTTGGCTGAAGGAATTGATTATAGCGTAAATTATCAATTGGGAAGGGTGCAAATATTGGATCCATCACTCCAAGCTTCCAATACGCCTATCAATGTATCATTGGAAAATAATTCTATTTTTGGTCAGCAAACCCGAAGGTTTATGGGGGTAAATGTAGAACACAAAATTTCAGATAAGTTTTTGGTTGGAGCCACCTTCCTGAAAATGACTGAAAGACCACTAACCCAAAAATCTAGTTTTGGGCAAGAATCCGTAAATAACACCATTTTTGGGTTTAACACCAATTTTTCAACTGAAGTTCCGTTTTTGACAAGATTAGTGAACAAACTTCCAAATCTTGATACCGATGTTCCTTCGAATCTTTCCGTAAGAGGTGAAGTGGCATTTTTAAAACCAGATTCCCCGAAGGCAGCCGATTTTGAAGGAGAGTCAACCATTTATGTAGATGATTTTGAGGGATCTCAATCGACTATTGATATGCGTTCTGCGTATGCTTGGAGTCTGGCATCTACGCCAGTAAATGATCCGCAAAGTGCTTATAATTTTAATGAAAGCGCCTCCGATTTGAGTTATGGTTATAAAAGAGCAAAAATGGCTTGGTACACCATTGACCCCATATTTTATACGCAAAAACCTTCGGGAATTTCAAATGAAGACTTGTCTTTAAACAGCACCAGGAGAATTTTTAGTGAGGAATTATATCCTTTAACGGACATTGCACAAGGGCAGACACAGGTTGTTAACACCTTAGATTTGACTTATTTTCCTAAAGAAAGAGGACCTTACAATAACAGTTCAAGTTTTGGTGCCAATCCAAGCGATAATTTTGGGGGAATTATGCGCTCCATCAATTCGACTAACTTCGAACAAGGAAATGTGGAATATATCCAGTTTTGGGTGTTGGATCCTTATGTAGGTAAAGGAAAAACCCAAGATGCAAATCAAGGTAAAATTTATTTCAATTTAGGAGAAATATCGGAGGATGTTTTAAAAGATGGAAGAAAACAATACGAAAATGGATTGGGGCCAGACCAAATATTGGCAACTCCACAACCAGGACAAGCAAATTGGGGAAATGTTCCCGCCTCCCAATCTTTAATCTATGCCTTTGATACCAATGTGGATAACCGAAAAAATCAGGATGTCGGGTTAGACGGTTTGGTTAATGACAATGAAGGTACAATTTACAATAATTTTTCCAACGAAACCGACCCCGCAGCAGATGATTATACCTATTATTTGAATGCTTCTGGAGACATTTTAAACCGATATAAAAGCTACAATGGTCTTGACGGAAACTCCGCGGTTGATATTAATGATGCCAATAGAGGTGCCTCGACTGTTCCTGATGTTGAAGATATTAATAGGGATAACACCATGAATACCATCAATGCTTATTATGAATACAGCATTGATGTGGAACCGGGAATGGAAGTTGGTCAAAACTATGTTACCGACATAAGGAATACTCAAGTGACTTTGCCTGATGGATCCAACACCGATGCAAGATGGATTCAATTTAAAATCCCCGTTTCACAACCTGAAAACACCATTGGAAGTATTTCCGATTTCAGATCCATTCGCTTCATGAGAATGTTCATGACCGGTTTCAGTAACGAGCTGACTCTTCGTTTTGGAGCCCTAGATTTGGTGAGAGGTGAATGGAGAAGATATACTAATACACTTGATCCAAATGAAACCACGGAAGTCAATAATGAAGATGGAACTGATTTAGACGTATTAGCGGTTAATGTTCAGGAAAATAATGAAAGATGTCCGGTTAATTATATTACACCTCCTGGAGTACAACGCGAACAACTGTTCAATAACAATACCATTATCAACCAAAACGAGCAATCACTGGCGCTGAGGGTTTCCGGAGAAGGATTAGAACCAGAAGACTCAAGAGCCGTTTTCAAGAACGTGAGTGTTGATATGCGGCAGTTCAAGAAATTGAAAATGTTTTTGCACGCGGAATCTTTGCCATATCCAAATGACGTTCTTTTGGACAAACAGATGGTTGGTTTTATTCGTTTTGGAAATGATTTTACCGAAAATTTTTACCAAATTGAAATTCCTCTTAACGTAAGTAGTCCAGCGGGCAGTTGTAAATTGAGTGCAGAAGAGGTTTGGCCAGAAGAAAATGAAATTGATCTATCGTTGGCATTATTAACTAAATTGAAGGTTCTTGCCATGAGTGTGGACCCAACTACCCTGCCAACGGAGGATGATGGAATATATTATCAAGATGAAGAAGAACTCGATTTAAGTGCTGCTAATAAAACCAATAAATTGCGATTAGGGATAAAGGGGAATCCTAATTTTGGATTTGCGCGAACCTTGATGGTGGGTGTGAAAAATAATAGTGGAATTGGTATACGTGAGAATATTAAAGGGGAAGTCTGGTTTAATGAACTTCGTTTGTCTGATATGGATAATAAAGGAGGGATGGCTGCCTTATTAAACATAGATACTAATCTTGCTGATTTTGCCACAATTTCGGCCACCGGCAAAAAGAGTACCATTGGTTTTGGAGCTTTGGAACAAGGGCCAAACGAGAGAAGCCGTGTGGATACCCAACAATATAATATTGTAACCAATTTAAATCTTGGAAAATTATTGCCTTTGAAATGGGGGATTAACTTACCCTTTAATTATGCTATTGGGGAAGAAATCATAACGCCGGAATACGATCCTTTTAACCAAGATATCAAACTGAAACAATTGTTGGATAATACCGCCGATGCAGCAAAAAGGGATAATATTTCCAATAGAGCAATCGATTATACCAAGCGCAAAAGCATCAATTTTATTGGGGTAAGAAAACAGAGAAGTCCCGAGCAAAAACAACATATCTATGATCCGGAAAATTTAACTTTTTCCCAATCCTATAATGAGGTGGAACGCCATGATTTTGAAATTGATGAATATAAAGACCAACAGGTAAACACAGCGGTTGATTATGCCTATAGTTTTAAACCAAAAACAATTGAGCCGTTCAAAAAAACAGCTTTTATGCAAAAAAGCGATTATTGGAAAATGCTAAGTGATTTCAACTTTAATTATTTGCCTTCAAGCGTCTCTTTTAATACCAATATTATTAGGCAATATAACCGTCAGCAGTTTAGACAGGTAGATGTTGAAGGAATAGGCCTTGATCCTTTATACAGAAGAAACTTTGCTTTCAATTATCAATATGGGTTTAATTACAATTTGACTAAATCATTGAAATTGAATTATACGGCATCCTCCAGTAATATTGTAAAAAGCTATTTGAACGAAAATAATGAGCCAATAGACAGTTTTACCATTTGGGACAGTTATTGGGATATAGGAGACCCAAATCATCACATGCAACAATTAGTGGTTAATTATGATCTGCCAATTAATAAAATACCATTATTTAGCTTCATAAAAGCTAACTATTCATATACAGGAGATTACAGTTGGCAGCGAGCGTCTAATGCATTATCTGAGATTGAAATTAAAGGCACTAGCTATAATTTGGGAAATACTATCCAAAATGCAAATTCTCATAATTTGAATACTACCTTTAATATGGATGCGTTTTATAGCTATTTAGGATTGAAAAAAGGGACGAAATTAGCACCTAAGCCCAAAGCAGTCCCTAAACCTGGAGAAAAAGTAGTCAATACAAATGTGCAGACTCAAAAAAACAATCCTTTTGTTGATGGACTAATAGGGGTTTTGACTAGCGTGAAAAATATTCAAATCAATTACACCCAAAATAACGGTACGGTTTTGCCGGGATTTACACCGGGTGTTGGTTTTCTGGGTTCCTCTAAACCTACTTTAGGATTTATTTTTGGAAGCCAAGCGGATGTTAGATATGAAGCGGCCAAAAATGGATGGCTGACCAATTATCAAGAATTCAATCAGAATTTTACTCAAATAACGAATAGAACATTTAAGGCAACGGCAAATGTGGATTTGTTTCCTGATTTTAAAATTGATTTGACATTGGACAGAGCCTATTCTGAAAATTCCTCGGAACAGTATAGTGTTTTTGATAAAGATATAAATGGTGTTGAAGATGGGGTTTTAAATTATCATTCACAATCACCGTATAGTTATGGGAATTTCTCTATTTCAACCATATTAATTAAATCGGCGTTTTCTACAAGCGATGAAAACGCATCGGCTGCTTTTGATGATTTCAGATCAAATAGGATAATAGTTGCAGATAGACTAGCACAAGAGCGTTTTGGATCAACTTTCTCAAGATATGATGCAAGTTTACTACCTGCTGAAAATTCTTCAGCTCCTATTGACAATATTGCGAATCCAAATAATGCAGAAAGAAAAAATATAATTTCGAATAATGGCTATCCTGTAGGTTATGGAAAAAATAATCAAGCGGTATTACTGCCGGCCTTTTTAGCAGCTTATTCGGGGGACAATGCGTCTAGTGCTTCACTTGGAATTCTAAGAAGTTTTCCAATACCAAACTGGGCCGTAAAATATAATGGATTGATGCGTTATGAATTTTTTAAAAATAATTTCAAACGTTTCTCCTTACAACATAATTATAGGGCTTCTTATACAGTCAATGCCTTTAGGTCAAATTTCGAATACGATAAAACGCCAAATGGAGTTGACATAAGTGGTAATTTTCTCAACAAAACCATAATGTCCAATGTCAATTTAGTGGAGCAATTTAACCCGCTAATTAGAATGGATTTTGAGTTTCAAAACTCCTTAAAAGTGCTTACCGAAATCAAAAAAGACAGAGCATTATCCATGAGTTTTGACAATAATTTATTGACAGAAGTAAAAGGGATAGAGTATGTTGTTGGCCTTGGTTATCGATTTAAAGATGTGATTTTTTCTTCAAAATTAGCTGATAATCCCACAGGAATAATAAAAAGTGATATCAATTTAAAAGCGGATTTGTCGTATCGTAACAATCAAACCATCGTTAGATATTTAGATTATGATAACAATCAATTGGCAGGAGGGCAAAATTTGTGGTCTTTAAAAGTCACTGCCGATTATTCCTTTAGTAAAAATCTAACGGCCATTTTCTATTATGATCATTCCTTTTCCAAAGCAGTAATTTCGACGTCTTTCCCTTTGACAAATATTCGTTCTGGATTTACGATACGCTATAATTTTGGCAATTAATTTTTAAAACTTAAAAGTGTTTTAAATAGAAGATGGTTACATTTGTCCAATAAAATTTAAATTATTAATTATAATTACCATGAGCATACCAGCAAATTTAAAGTATACAAAAGATCACGAATGGGTTAGTCTTGAAGGCGATGTTGCAACAGTGGGAATTACCCATTTTGCACAAAAAGAATTGGGTGATATTGTATATGTTGAAGTGGAAACTTTAGATCAAACTTTAGAAAAAGATGAGGTATTTGGCACTGTCGAAGCCGTAAAAACAGTTTCAGATTTATTCCTTCCTTTGTCTGGGGAAATTATCGAGTTCAATGAAGCCTTGGAAAGCAAACCAGAAATCGTAAATTCAGATCCCTATGGAGAAGGATGGATGATAAAAATAAAAATTTCAAATAGTACCGAAATAGATTCCTTACTTTCAAGTGAATCTTACAAAGAATTGATTGGTGCTTAAACAAGTTTTTTTTTTGGCAGCCATTTTTTGGACCGGAATTATTGCTTTTTTCTGTTTGGTGCAGTTAAATAACGTTCCATTTACTAGTGTTTCAAATCTAGACAAATTAGTTCATACTTTTTTTTATTTTGTGTTTACATCGCTTTGGTTTTTGTTTTTCAAAAAACACTTAAGCAACAGCAATGGCTTAAAACCTCTGGTGATTTCGTTTCTGCTTTCATTCGTTTTTGGAATAAGTATTGAAATACTCCAAGAGCTTTTTACCGCCACTAGGCACGCTGACCTGTTTGATGTTTTGGCTAATCTATTTGGGGCGACCCTTGCTGCTGTTGTAGTGATTATTTTCCTGAATATGTATAAGAATTTTGTGAGTGACAACAGAGACAAATTTTAATTTTAGGAGTTAAAGGGAACTCATTACTGTAAAGGGATGAATATCAGACAATATTTAGATTCGACTTATTTGAAAACCTCCTTGCAAGCTGGCCTCAATGAGGAAGAAAATACAATAGTAGTTAGGGAATATATAAATGAAGCCATTGAGGAGAATTTTAAACTCATAATGGTTCGTCCTAATATGGTTTCTTTGGCAAAGAAAATAATTGCTGATTCCGATTCAAATGTTCAGGTGGGTACGGTAATCGATTTTCCCGAGGGAAAATCCAATTTAGAAGCCAAACTTACCGAAGCAAATCGAGCCATTCAGGATGGAGCTGACGATCTTGATTTTGTTTGTAATTACGAAGCCTTCAAGGAAGGTAATATAGATTTGGTAAAAGAAGAAATCCTAAATTGCACCCAATTGGGGTTAGTCAATAATAGAGTTGTAAAATGGATTATTGAAGTGGCAGCACTCAATGAAAAACAAATTATGCAGTTGTCGGCTTTAATAAGAAACAGTATCATTTCAAATTTTAAGGAAGAGCAGTACGATTCCGTATTTGTAAAATCATCAACAGGATTTTACAAAACAGAAAACAATCTTCCAAATGGAGCCACTGTTCCTACTATAATTTTGATGCTCGAAAATGCCACTCCTTTATCCGTTAAGGCGGCCGGCGGAGTGCGAACGTATGATGAAGCAGTCGAGATGATTCGGTTAGGCGTAAAGAGAATTGGCACTTCGGCTGCAAGTGCTGTTGCTAAAAGTCAAAATACGCAAAGCGAATACTAAATTTTAAAAAAACCATATGAGAAAAGTGCTATTGACATTGTTTTTATCTTTTTGCTCATTTTTTGTGTTTTCACAAAATACACCTAATAAACCCTCTCAATCTGGATCTTCGCCCGAGCGATTTCCTGTTTTTCCAAATTGTGAAAATTTGCAATCCACAGCATTAGAAAACTGTTTCTATAAAGAAGTTCAAAAGTTTGTTTACCAAAATTTCGAAGTTCCAGAAAATTTGAAGCAAAATAATTATCAAGGCATTGTAAAGGTGCTTTTTGAAGTAGACAGTAAAGGAATTTTTAAAGTGCTTTATGTTAGTTCTGTAGAGGAAACATTGATTCAAGAAGCCAGAAATATCTTTACTAAATTCCCAACGATTGAACCATCAACTTATGATGGAAATCCAACATATTCCAGATTTAACATTACTATTTCGATACCATTAAAAGAACCCCAAGAGATACAATCGGAAGCAGTTTCGACCGCTTCAATTCTAAAAAATGATAAGCCAGTACTAACTGAATTGGATAATATCGTTTATGGGAAATTCAATAATCCCCAGTTTGAAAGTCATTTGAATGTTCCCTTTTCACATAGTTATTATGCCCAGTTTGAAAGCGCTTTAAACCAAATAGGCAGTAATAATCACACTGCATCAAAGCCATATACTTATGTTGAGGTTTCAAAATATTACAACCTTAAAGCCGAGAACGAAAAGTTAAAGAAAAACACTACGGGTTGGTGGACAAGAAAATTGTGGAATGAAAACATGGTCGAAATTCAAGGGGATGGCTATTGGCTTACCCTAAATCCCATATTCGATTTACAAGGAGGAAAAGCCATTGGCGATAAACAAGTAACAACTTTTGTGAACACACGTGGAATCAATTTACAAGGTGCGTTAGGCTCTCAGATTAGTTTCACGACTACCGTTTTTGAAAGCCAAGGACGATTTGCTGATTATTTTAATCGCTATGCCGAATCAATCCAGCCTGCTGGAGGTAACCCAGCTATTATTCCAGGAATGGGAATCGCTAAAGATTTCAAAACAGATGCTTATGATTTCCCTTTGGCAGAAGCCAATTTAACTTACACGGCCAATAAATTCATCGATTTTCAATTGGGTTATGGCAGAAATTTTATTGGGGATGGATACCGCTCCTTATTGGAAAGCGATGGAGCAAGTCCGTATCCTTATTTTAAAATCAATACCAATTTTTGGAAAATAAAATACACCAATACCTTTATGTGGCTTAAAGATGTGCGGCCAGAAGTTACTCTCGAAAAAACGTATGCCAAGAAATTCATGGCAAACCATTATTTGAGTTGGAATGCTTCGAATAGGTTAAATCTAGGGTTTTTCGAATCGGTTGTTTGGGCGGACACTAATAATAGAGGATTTGATATGAGTTTTGTGAATCCAATTATTTTCTACCGTTCGGTCGAGTTTGCTTCGTCAGCCAGAAGCGGCAACGCAATGTTGGGATTGACCGCAAAATACAAATGGAACGACCAGATGAATTTTTACGGGCAATTCCTTTTGGACGAGTTTTCGCTTGGAGACGTCAAAGACAAGGACAATAGTTGGAAAAATAAATTTGGCTATCAGTTAGGGTTTAAATATTATAATGCTTTTCAGATTCCTGACCTGCTGTTGCAGATAGAATTCAATCATGTTCGACCGTATGTGTATTCCCACAGCGAGCCTATTACAAATTATGCCCATAATAATCAAAGTTTGGGACACCAATGGGGTGGGAATTTCAAAGAATTAATCGCGATTGCCCGTTATCATAAAGGCAGGTGTTTTGCCGATGCCAAGATTACCTATGGCACCCGTGGTTTAGATTTTGATACTGCTGAGGATAGTTATAATTATGGTGGGAATATTTACAAAGATTACGATTTAAACAGACCATTTGATACGGGTGTAAAAGTGGGGCAAGGAAACAAAACTTCCGTTTTCATTACTGATTTACAAGCGGGCTACTTAGTAAATCCAATGACAAATTTGAAACTTTTTGGCAGTTTTGTTTATAGAAATTTTGACCCTACAAAAGATACTTTGACTACATTCAAGGAAAGCAGTACTTGGTTTAGTTTAGGGATTCGTTCGGATGTGTTTAATTGGTATTTTGATTATTAGAGTTTGTTTTATTTTCGAATTTTTGTGAGTTGTTTTTTGCCAAATCCCTTTTGATAAACTACTTTTGTCAAAGTTTTACAAAGCAATTAAACTTTAGTATTGAGCGCAACCATAAATCCCATTTCCATAAGATCCATATTTACTGATTTCAAGACAATCACTAAGGCCGGCTTGGCTATTAGCGTCTTGTTTTCGTCAATAGCGGGTTATTTATTGGGGTTTAACGATGCGAATCCATTTAGTTGGATGGTGTTGTTAAAACTGGCTATCGGTGGATATTGTATGGTAGGTGCTTCAAATGCCTACAATCAAGTGATTGAAAAAGACCTTGACGCCTTGATGGATAGGACTAAAAACCGTCCCGTCCCGGCAGGAAGAATGTCCCCAAATGCAGCTTTGGTTATCGCCAGTATTCTGACCATTATCGGGATTTTTTTGCTTTATACCATCAATCCAAAAACAGCGATGTTTGGTGCGATTTCCATTTTTTTATACACCAGCATTTACACACCGCTAAAAACGGTGACTTCTTTGTCAGTTTTTGTGGGTGCTTTTCCGGGAGCAATTCCTTTTATGTTGGGTTGGGTTGCGGCGACAGGAAATTTTGGCATTGAAGCCGGAACTTTGTTTTTGATTCAATTTTTCTGGCAGTTTCCCCATTTTTGGGCTATCGGTTGGTTTTTATTTGAAGATTACGAGAAAGCAGGTTTCTTTATGTTGCCAACAGGTAAAAAAGACGATGGAACGGCAATACAAATAATTTTATATACCATTTGGCTTATTATAGCTTCGCTCTTGCCGGTTTTGGGTTATACGGGACAATTATTTATTACGCCACTAGCGGCAATTTTAGTATTTTTGCTGGGACTTTGGATGCTTTACTATTCGGTACGGTTATACAAGTTAAGAACAGCAAAGGCGGCAAGGACCTTGATGCTGGTTAGTGTTTCCTATATTACTTTACTGCAATTAATTTATATATTTGACAAATTTTTAAGATAGTTATGGAAATGACAATGACAACAGACGAACATCAATCAAGAACAGCAAGATCATACAAATTGCTGTTGTTGTTTGCCATGATAAGTATGACGATGATTTTTGCGGGACTTACCAGTGCTTTTGTGGTGAGTAAATCCAGAGCCGATTGGTTAAAGGATTTTCAACTGCCCACAGCTTTTTATTTCAGCACTGCGGTGATAATTGGTTGTAGTGTTACTTTTCATTTGGCCAAAAAAGCCATTCAAAAAAACAATCAGAGTGCCACAACCATATTTCTTTTGGCTACTTTAGCTTTAGGAATAGGGTTTGTAATTATGCAATTCGTGGGGTTTGGACAAATAGTGGATAATGGCTATTATTTTACAGGATCCGAAAGTTCTATTACAACCACTTTTCTTTATATAGTTACCGTTGTGCACTTGGCTCACCTTGGCGGAGGTCTTATTTCGCTTTTAATCATTATTTATAATCATTTTAAACAAAAATACAATTCAACTCAAACCCTTGGAATTGAGCTAGGTGCAATGTACTGGCACTTTCTTGATTTATTATGGGTTTATTTGTTTTTATTTTTATAT
>JBIKPM010000110.1:0-6711 GCA_044357435.1 Flavobacterium sp.
AATATTTCGGTTCCCACAACTTCGTAATCTCCATTTATTTTTACAAATTCCAATTGGTTTTGAAATCCTTGACTGGCACTATTAATTCCAGTCACTTTTTTATAAAAATTCTCCAAAGTAAAAAGCCAATCTTTTTTTTTGTAGGAAACACTAATAGAGGCTTGCTTACTTTTTTGGATTGGAATTGTGGTGTTATTTGCCAATATCCACCTTCTTTTTTCTATTCCAAAATAGTCTTTTTGCAGATCAATAACCTGAAGACTATTTTGGCTTTTAAATTCACCCAAAAATTCTAAATTCAAGTATTTGTTAATCCCGTAATTAAACTTTAATCGGGGTTCCAAAAGGAATTTGTTGAATTTTTCGATATAATTAAGTCGTAGTCCGGCGTTCCAATATATTTTGGAAATGGTGTCGGTAAATTTTCCTTGAATTATCAGGGCATGGGTTCGAAGTACCTCTTTATTCTTTCTATAAAAAAAAGGACTATTTACATCATCGATGTTAGTGGTACCTATTTCGTTGTATTGATAGCCATTGTTAAAGGTTAATTTTGAGTTGACAAAATGGCTGTTCTCTATTTTAACTCCAATATCCAACACTTTATTTTCTTGTATTAAAGTTTGATTGCTTTGTATTTTATTTTTCTCGGCATCAATTTCATAGTATGAAGTATAAATGTTTATTGCACTGCTGTTTTTGGGATTCCAATTTCTCTTCCAGGAAATACCTCCTCCATAATTTGTTTGATACAAAACATTGTTTTCCGACTGGGTAACACCATGTATATTGGTAGTCTGAAAAACTTTAAGTTGGTCGCTTATGGTAATTAAATCCAAAATCAGATGGCTCTTTTGACCAATTTTCCGGGAATATTTAGCTGTAATATCGTAAAAGTCAAATTTGTCTTTACTGTTATAACTCAAATTTTGATTGTTGGAAAAATCGGTAATGCTTGTATTTTGAAATGCTTTATCAAAATATTGTTTGTAAGTGGGTGATTTAACAAAATCGGTTATGGATTTTCTTGCCGAAAATTCTAAAAATCCTTTTTTACCGATATTGAATTTCGAATAAATGTCGGCATTAATCATGTTTATTCCGGCACTAAAACTATTTTTTTCGAAGTTGCTTGGATTAGAGGAAATGTCTACCACGCTTGAAACACTTTCTCCGTAAAAGGGAGAAGTTCCGTTCTTTGAGATAGAAATTATATGTGCTAAATTAGGATTGAATGCTGATATTAAACCAAAGAAATGCCCGGTTTGATACATTTTTATTCCATTCCATAAAAAAAGATTTTGATCTTGGGTTCCACCACGAACATTGATACTGGCAACGCTTTCATCAGCGCTATTTATTCCTGGAATTTGTTGCATGGCTTGCAACACATCTGATTCAATCAAGCCAGGCAATATCCCCAATTTCTTTGGCTTTATTTCGAATGTTCCTTCAATTGTTTTTGAAATACCGGAGGTCAAAAAGGTATTGGCAATGATATTGTCTAGTTTTAATACATCGAGTTCAAGAAAAACGGTGAGGCAATTTTTATTTTTGAAATTAAGGGTAGAAATTTTTTTAGATATATAACCAATATAAGAAACCATAAAATCTGTTGGTTCTTCTTGTTTTAATTCAAAATATCCCTTTTGATTGGTGGTCGTGCCCGTTCCATTTTCAAGTTGAATGTTTACGTTTTCTATGGGAGAATTATCTTCCTTTGAATACACAAAACCACAAATCGTTTTATCTTCTTTGTTGCTCGAAATATTGATAAATTTATTATCTATATTTTCAAAGGAGAGATTGGATTCTTTTTTGAGATAATCGATTTTTTGTTTTAAAGACAAAGATTTTTGTGGAGGTATAATTTTCATTAAAAGTATTTCACTGTCAATGAAATTGATACTCACATGGTGCTTTTTTTCTATTGATTTCAAAATGTCTTGTAACGGAATTGCTTTGCTTCCATCTTGTGCCCTAACACCAAAGACACAAACAAAGCATGTAAATAAGATACAAATACGTTTAAAAACAAACATTTATTTTCCTTCAAAAATTATTTTGCTTGTGCCAATTTTTTTGGATTCTAAATTATAAGTTGTCGCAATAATTTGAAGGGCAACTTCGAGATTATCGGTTGGAATTTTTCCCGTAAATAAAGATTCAGGATACTTTGTTTTAACGTCAATTTCAATGTTATATTGTCTTTGAATCTCCTCTAAAACAGTACTTAAATGATCTTTATTAAAGGCAATTTTGTTTTGAAGCCAATCTGGTTTGGCATCATCAATAGTAGTGTTCACCTGATTTCCGTTTTCAAAAATAACGCTTTGTCCACGGGATAATATGATTTCTTTGTTTTTGTAATTTACTTTTACTCTTCCCTCAAAACAAGTTACATTAAAACGGTTTTTTCTGGCTTTAACATTAAATTGTGTTCCAAGAACGGCTACATTCCCAAGATTGGTCTCCACTTCAAATTTCTCGCCTTTTGCTACCTTAAAATAGGCCTCACCTTGTAATTTAAGATTTCTATTATTGCCCCAATTTAGTTTTTTATAATTGATTTCTGATCCGGCATTCAAAACAACTTCTGAATGGTCTGGAAGTGAAAATGAGGTTCTTTTTCCGTTAAACGCATACTTGGTTTCCGTCGAAAAATTTTGAATGGTAAATGTTATTCCTAATGCAATAACTAAAATGGCAGCAACTTTGAACACCCAATTTTTATATAACGGAGCAATCTTTGGCGTATTTTTTTTATGGCTTATGACATTTTCTAAAATTTTCTTTTCGTCGAAATCCGTTACTTGTAATTGGGCAGAATAGTTCTTGATTTTTTCGTAGTTGTAAAAATCGGGATGAGCCGTAAATTCGGCTAATTCGTTTTCTGTCAAATCGTTATTTAACCATTTTGCTAAAATGTAATTCTTTTCCATAATATCATTTTGTATGCATAAAACAAGTAAAAACAATTTTACCCTACTTCATTACGTCAATTGTTTTCCTCAATTCGACCAATGCCAAATGTATTCTTTTTTCCACTGCTTTGACACTGATGTTCAATTCTTCTGCTATTTCGCTATATTTTTTACCGTCTATTCGGTGCATTAGAAAAGCAACCCGTTGTGTTTCCTTCAAATTTTCAATTGAATTTAGCAACTTACTTCTGAACTGCTTTTCTTCTAATAAATATTCGGGATTTTCAGTCGTTCTGTCAATACCAACAAAATTCTTTTCATATTCCAAAACTACCTTTTGATGCTTGATTTCGTTCAAAGAACTATTATTGGCAATGGTATACAAATAGGATTTTGCTTTTTCAATAGGAACTGCGGCACAATTTTGCCATAGTTTTATAAAAGCTTCCTGAGTTAAATCGTCGGCATGGTCTTTATTTCCATACTTATAGAAAAGAAAATTACGAAGCGATTTTGCATGTTGTTTAAAAAAGTTTGAAAAAACAATTTCGTCACAGGTCCCTGATGCTGAATTATTGGTCATTAACTAGGATTTTTTTTAATCTTCACAAAGATATATTTTTTCGATTTTGGTGGGGTAAAGATGATGTAAATTGTTCTATAACCGAGCAATATTATTTTTTATTGCCATTGGTAAAGAAATATTGTGATGACGGTATCTTATATTTGCTTTTTAATATGAACTTGAGCATGATAAAATTAAAAAATTTGTGGAGTGTTTTTACACTATTATTAATTGGTTTCTTGACATCTTGTCAAACGGAATCATTGGTAGAAGTTCATAATACTTCAGAAACTATAACTAAAACATCTCCACTTACTTCTTACCTACAAAGAGTAGTAATGGCAAAAACGGTACAAGACAATGTCATTGATAAATCTAGTCATTGCACTATTAAATTACCTTATATAGTTACAGTGAATAATGTAAGTATCGCAATTAATTCTAGTACAGATTATCAAAAAGTATTGGACAATATCAATCAAAGTTCAAATGATGACGATATTGTAAAAATTGATTTTCCTGTAACAATGATTTATTATAATTATATAGAAAAAGTTATTGAAAATGAGTCTGATTTTAATCAACTAATTGCCTATTGGGCAGCAGGGCCGGATTTATTGGCCAAAGTTAATTGTCTAAATATTAATTATCCAATAACTATCAATATTTATAATAGCGCCAATCAAATTGCAAGTTCGCTTGAGATTTCTAGTGATAAAACGTTTTTTAGTTTTATAGGGAGTTTAAATGAGAATCAGTTCATTGCCTTAAGTTATCCTATCTCGGTAAATGATTACAATAATCAAATAAAATCAATTGTAAATAATTCTCAGTTAGAAAATGTAATTAAGGATGCTCTTGATAATTGTAAAGAAAATAGTAATCCATCATTTGATTTCTTGCAAATACTGACTGATAACTCTTGGAAAATTTCCTATTATTATCATGACAATGAAAAAACTTCAATTTATGATGGGTATAATTTCACTTTCAATGCTAATTATAAAGTTATAGCGACAAAGTTGGGAATCACTTATAACGGAACTTGGACAACAAAATTAGATAACGGAGTTCGGGAATTTGAAATTAAATTTCAATCAAATCCTTTAAAGGAACTAGATGAAGGTTGGAAAGCGGTTGAATTTAATAATTCCCAATTACGGTTTAATGATAAAGAAAACAGTGGTGAACCCGTTTATCTTTATTTAATAAAAAATTAATCTTCATAAAACTACCTACTTGAAAAACCAGTCCATTCGGCTGGTTTTTTTATGGAATAATCTCGAATTTTACAACTTTGCAACTTTGAGGCTTTACAACTTTAGCTTATATTTGCATTTCAATAAAAGACAATTACAATTATGTTCGATAATTTAAGCGAAAAATTAGATAAAGCCTTTCATGTACTCAAGGGTCACGGAAGAATAACCGAAGTTAACGTTGCGGAAACCCTAAAGGAAGTGCGTCGTGCCTTACTGGATGCCGATGTTAACTTCAAAATTGCCAAAGATTTTACCACTAAAGTAAAAGAAAAAGCGATAGGTCAAAATGTGTTAACCACGTTGCAACCGGGACAATTATTAGTAAAAATTGTTAAGGATGAATTGACGGAATTGATGGGTGGCGATGTCGCCGGAATCAATCTCTCGGGGAATCCAACCGTAATTTTAATGTCAGGATTGCAAGGTTCAGGAAAAACCACTTTTTCTGGAAAATTGGCCAATTATCTTCAGACCAAAAAGAATAAAAAACCACTTTTGGTTGCCTGTGATATTTATCGTCCGGCGGCAATTCAACAATTGTATGTTGTTGGAGATTCCATTGCTGTTGAGGTTTACTCAGAACCGGAAAATAAAAATCCAGTAGAAATTGCCCAAAATGCAATCAAATACGCCAAATCCAATGGATTTAATGTCGTGATTGTCGATACTGCAGGTCGTTTGGCCGTAGATGAGGCAATGATGACTGAGATTTCTAATGTTCACAAGGCAATTCAGCCACATGAAACTTTGTTTGTTGTGGACGCAATGACAGGGCAAGATGCTGTAAATACAGCCAAAGCTTTCAACGACAGACTGAATTTTGATGGTGTAATCTTAACCAAATTAGACGGTGATACTCGTGGTGGAGCTGCCCTTTCGATTAAATCGGTAGTTAATAAGCCCATTAAATTTGTTGGTACGGGTGAAAAAATGGAAGCCATTGACGTGTTCTACCCAGAACGTATGGCAGAAAGAATATTAGGTATGGGTGACGTTGTGTCTTTGGTAGAAAGAGCACAAGAACATTATGATGAGGAAGAAGCCAGGAAAATCCAAAAGAAAATCGCCAAAAACGAATTTGGTTTTGATGATTTCCTTTCCCAAATCCAGCAAGTGAAGAAAATGGGTAATATGAAAGACTTGGTCGGGATGATTCCGGGAGCTACAAAAGCGATGAAGGATGTCGAAATAGAGGATGATGCTTTCAAGCATATTGAAGCCATCATTCACTCGATGACACCTACGGAAAGAACAAAACCTGCCATAATCGATATGAAAAGAAAAACCAGAATTGCAAAAGGTTCCGGGACAAAAATTGAGCAGGTCAACCAACTGATGAAACAGTTTGACCAAATGAGTAAAATGATGAAGATGATGCAAGGCCCGGGCGGAAAGAACATGATGAAAATGATGGGTAACATGAAAGGCGGAATGCCAGGAATGAGATAAAAATATTTGTTTAAAGTTTCAGGTTTCAAGTTGTTGAAATCTGAAACTTTAAACCTGAAACTTTAAACCAGAAATATGCAACTACTAGACGGGAAAAAAACATCAGAAGACATTAAAAACGAGATTGCTGTTGAAGTGCAAATGATGGTGGCCAACGGCCAGAAAGTGCCACACTTGGCCGCCGTTATCGTTGGTAGCAACGGAGCAAGTTTAACTTATGTGGGAAGCAAAGTTAGGTCGTGTCAACAAATAGGATTTGAATCTACCTTGGTTGCGTTGCCTGAAACTATTTCGGAGACGGAATTACTTGAAAAAATAAAGGAACTAAACGAAGATGATAACTTAGATGGTTTTATTGTTCAATTGCCTTTGCCTAAACATATTGATGAGCATAAAATTCTGATGGCGATTGATCCTGATAAAGACGTGGATGGTTTTCACCCTGCCAATTTCGGAAAAATGGCGTTGGAAATGGAGACATTTTTGCCGGCGACTCCATTTGGAATAATGG
>JBIKPM010000111.1:0-6696 GCA_044357435.1 Flavobacterium sp.
CTAAATTTAAAATTATGAAACTAAAAAACATCTCAGCACTAATAGCCGTATCAATTTTAGGAATCGCATCGATAATAGTTCCCGTATATATTTTAGGAGATTCACTAAAGCAATATGACTCCCCTTTATTTCCTATACTTAGAGCTGGAATTGAAGGGTTTTCTTTATATAGTTTATTCTTCCTAGTGTTATCTGGTTTTATTGTTAAGTTATTTAGTGCTATTCCCTCTTGGAAAATTGGATTTATGAGTATGGCTTTATTTCCACTGGCAACAATCTGTGAAATGATAGTTGATTCTTCCTCCCATAGTTTGTTTCCAATTGAATTTATATTCTATGGATTTTATACTATACCAGCAATTATTGGGGCCTATACATCTCAAGTTATTAAAAGTTTTGTTAAGGCAAAATAAGGCGTTAAAAAAACAATTCGTTTAATAAAAATAATAAACTAAATTTAACATCATGGAAAACAATTTTAACTCTGATCTTACTGCGGAAAAACAGACACCAACAAGAACTGCAAAAAAGAAGTCAGTTCCAGTATTTGATCAAAAACCTACCCCAGCATTTATAGGCGCTTCATGGATTACCCTTTTTATTGGTATAATATCGTATTGTGTAGGATTGTGGAATTCCGACATGCAATTAAACGAAAGAGGCTATTACTTTACCATTTTACTCTTTGGATTGTTTGCCGCCATTTCCGTTCAAAAAAGCGTGCGAGATCGCTTGGAAGGCATAGAAGTAACCGATTTGTATTATGGTATTAGCTGGTTTTCAGCCTTGAGCGCCATATTACTTTTGATTATTGGATTATGGAATGCAGACTTATTATTAAGTGAAAAAGGATTTTATGGAATGGCTTATCTTGTAAGTCTATACGCTTCTATTGCGGTTCAAAAAAACACAAGAGACAAAAGTTATATAGAAAACAATGTAATAACTCTTGAAGATTAATACAGTGAAACAAAGTTTAGAATTTAAAATGACATTAAAATAGTTGTTTTAAATTCTAAACTTGCAATATTTCAGTTACTTTTAGTAACATTTATTTTTAATAAATTAAAAACCAATGCTAGAGAAAAACAATAAAAAACTAATAAATGCTTGGGCTTCATTCGATTGGGCAAATTCAGTTTACAATCTTATAGTAACTACCGCTATATTTCCCATTTATTATTTAACGACAACCCAAGAAGTTTATGGTGGCGAAATGGTTCAATTTTTTAATGTTACAATTAAAAATTCGGTACTTTATTCCTTTGCCATATCTTTTTCATTTTTAATAATTGTATTTATATCACCTATTTTATCGGGAATAGCAGATTACGGAGGATTGAAAAAAGAATTTATGCAATTTTTTACTTATCTGGGTTCATTATCCTGTATTGGGTTGTATTTTTTTACTGGTGAAAATGTCGAATATGGCATTGCCTGTTCTGTTTTAGCCAGTGTGGGTTATGCAGGTTCATTGGTTTTTTACAATGGTTTTTTACCCGAAGTAGCTTCCAATGAATTTATGGATAAAGTAAGCGCAAAGGGGTTTTCGATGGGGTATATTGGAAGTGTTATTCTGTTGATTGTAAATTTAATATTATATCAAAAACCAGAATTATTTGGTTTTGAAAATGGTGGTTCTGCCACTCGCTTTGGTTTCATTCTTGTTGGAATTTGGTGGATTGGCTTCTCACAAATTTCGTTTTACTACTTGAAAGATCGAGGGGAGCGCAAAAAAATAACCTGGGATATTTTAGGTCATGGCATAAAAGAATTGAAAAAAGTATTTAGAATAGTGAAATCAAAAGTAGTAGTGAAACGTTTTCTTGTTTCCTTTTTTCTATTTAGTATGGGTGTACAAACAGTTATGTTATTGGCACCTTTGTTTGCAGATAAAGAAATTGGTATGGGTGCTGATGAAATGATAATTGTAGTACTGATAATACAAATAATAGCTATAGGAGGCGCTTACTTCTTTGCATTTCTATCTAAAATAAAAGGCAACGGATTTGCAATTAGTACGACTTTAATTATTTGGGTCGTTATTTGCATTTCAGGATATTTCCTAAAGGAAAAGATTACTTTTTATACACTTGCTGCTTTTTTAGGATTTGTAATGGGCGGAATACAATCTATTTCTAGATCAACCTATTCAAAGTTAATTCCAGCAGAAACTACCGATACCGCTTCCTTTTTTAGTTTTTATGATATTACTGAGAAATTGGCAATTGTAATTGGTTCTTTGTCTTACGGATTAATTGATCAAGTGACTGGAAGTATGCGAAACAGCATGCTTTTTATGTCTATTTTTTTTATTGGAGGTTTTGTATTACTGCAATTGGCAAATCTCAAAAAAAATATGGAATGATTTATGATTACCGAAGCCGTTGTAGCTCATAAACTGGAAAATACAGGACACGAAATCCTGAAATCGATTCACCCACACCCAACAATGAGCGAAGCTGTCATGGAAGCTGTAGTTGATGCTTATGGCGAAGTGATTCACTTGTAACGATCTTATTGCAGTTTCTTTTTCTGAAACAAAATATATACCGACTTATACTAAAGACAAAGGGCTACTATTTAAGTGGCCCCTTGTCATATAATTAAAGAGAGGATTCTTGCCGAATTTATATTTTTAACCGTTTGATAGTCCTTTTTTCCTATCAGTTACTTTCTTCTTGTAAATGGGAATGAAATACGTAATGGTGTAATTTACTCCTACCCCAAAATCACCATCGTACGTTCTATTGAAACCCGGAATATAAAGGTTATCAAAATTTGTGGGTTTATGGTTTGACATCAATTTATTCAGGCGAAGACTAAACCCTAAGTACACATTATTAATCACTTTTGCCTTCACCCCTGCCACCACCTCAATCCAACTGGCCGTTAATCCGTTGAATTTTTCTCCGGAAACAAGTACGGGCACTTCGCCAAAATAAGGATTGGCATTGTAAATTTTATAACTGTCCAATTCTTGGCTAAAAGTGCTTGCACCATAGCGCAATCCAATGGAGATTATATTTTCCATATTTAACCAGTTTTGATAACCATTATAGTCAAAACCCACTTTTAAATACGAACCTTTGGTCGTGAAATTCAAACGATCATCATCTGTTGTTTTATTTTCATTACCAATTTCGGCAGCCAAATAGTACTTTTTGGTTAATCGATAATCGCCAACAAATTCGATACCCTTATACTGTTTGTCATATAAAGAGCGAGTCAATTTGTATAAATCAACGCCCAAACGGAGTCCATAACGGTTCGTTTTCGGTGGAATACTGTCCTTCTTTTTCTCTTCGACAATTTTTTGGGATACCTGTTTGGGAGCTTCTGGAATAATTACTTCGTTTTGAATGTTTTTACTCGGAATTTTAGTTGGTACAGTCTGCGCCTGAACCAAGAACATAAATAGCCCAAGGCAGCAACTAAAAATATATTTTAACATGGGTTTCATTTTCGTTATCTATGTTAGTTTTTTCAACCGAAATAGCTTTCATCCATAAAAGATCTGGAATGGCTGCATCGGTATGTGAATATGGATTGGTTGGGTCCAAAGAAAAAATCGTTTTAAAACCGCAGGCTCTGGACACAAAAAGATTTTCACGGGAATAATCGAACTTGATTTCATCTTCATTACTAAAAGAAGCGGAACCAGAATTCAGTATAAAACGATAACTTGTACTGTTCTCGGTCGTTTTTAACGGTATTGAAACCGTATTTCCGTTTCCATTAAAAACAATTCCTTCTGTCATTCCTTCACCGATGACTTTGAGATCGGTCACATTTTTTAAAACCGTAGAATTTGAGAAATCATAAAATTGAATTACAAGTCTGGGCGTAGTAGATGTATTGGCATCACAAATATCATCTTTCTCACAACCGGAAAAAGAAAACATCGTAATCAATAAAAGCGTAAGTATTTTTTTCATTTTAAATTTAGAATTTAGAATTCAAAATAATTTTATCGTTTTTCCAAAAGCACCACATTTTCGACATGATGTGTCTGCGGAAACATATCCACTGGCCGAACTCGCGTCACCCTGTATTTCTCATCCATCAAAGCCAAATCCCTTGCCTGTGTAGCGGAGTTACAACTCACATAAACAATTTTTGACGGTTCTATTTTTAAGATTTGTTCAATTACGTCCTTGTGCATTCCGTCGCGTGGCGGATCGGTAATAATCACATCCGGTTTGCCATGTTGGGCAATAAAACTTTCGTTGAAAACGACTTTCATATCGCCAACATAAAACTCACAATTTGTAATTTCATTGCGAACGGCATTGGCTTTGGCATCAACAATCGCTTCTGGAACACTTTCTACACCAATAACTTTTTTGGCGTTTTTCGAAACAAATTGGGCAATCGTTCCGGTTCCGGTGTACAAATCATAAACGATTTCATTACCGGTTAATCCGGCGAAATCGCGCGTGATTTTATATAATTCGTAGGCTTGATCCGAGTTGGTTTGGTAAAACGATTTGGCGTTAATACTGAATTTCAAGCCTTCCATTTCTTCCAATATATAATCTCTTCCTTTATACAATTTGATATTTTGATCGTACAAAGTGTCATTGGCCTTGTTGTTGACCACGTATTGCAGCGACGTAATCTGTGGAAATTTCTCGTAGATGTAATCAAGAAGTAATTCCCTACCGGTTTTGTCATTTTCGAAAAACTGTACCAAAACCATAATTTCTCCGGTCGAAGCCGTTCGCATCATCAAAGTTCTTAGTAAGCCTTCGTGATTTCTTGGATTGAAAAAAGTGAGGTTATTTTCATTGGCGAATGCCCGAATGGCGTTGCGAATGGCATTCGATGGGTCTTCCTGCAAATGACATTTGTTGATGTCCAGAATCTTATCCCACATTTTCGGGATGTGAAAACCAAGCGCATTTCTGTTTCCTGTATAGACGCGATTAATCGCGTCTCTATCTTCTGACTCAATTTCTTTTTCGGTGAGCCAACGACTATTCGAAAAAGAAAATTCCATTTTATTTCTGTAGAAAAATTGTTTTTCGGAACCCAAAATCGGTTCAAACTCGGGAAGTTCAATTTTTCCGATACGCAGTAAATGGTTTAAAACCTCATTTTGTTTGTAATACAACTGTTGGCTGTATTTCATATTCTGCCATTTGCAACCGCCACAAACACCAAAGTGTTCACAAACCGGTTCTATTCGATGTTCCGAATATTCGTGGAACTTTACGGCTTTTCCTTCGTAATAGGCTTTGCGTTTCTTGAAAGTTTGCACATCAACCACATCGCCGGGAACAACATTGGGAATGAATATTACTTTTCCATCCGGGGCTTTTGCCACCGAGACGCCTTTTGCACCTGCATCAAGGACTTTTATATGATCAAAAACGATCTTGTCTGTATTTTTCTTAGCCATAGCGCAAAAATAAGGCTTTGGATGGTTTTATAAATCAAATAGCTGAAGTTTTTTTGTGGTACCTGATTTATTACCAAAGCTGATGTACTTCCGGCTTGATATAGTGTTCGTAGATTTCGTTCATCGCCGCGATTTTCTCCGGTGTCAATTTTGGTAAATCATACACCGACAAATTCGATTGTACGTGACTGGCTTTTGAAGCTCCCGGAATAATGCAGCTGATTTCATCAAAACTCAAAATCCATTGTAGGGCAATAGGAGCCAAATTAGTGGCTTCTGGAAACAAACTTTTCAAGGCTTCGACAGCTTTTAAGCCTAGTTCGTAATCGATTCCGGAGAAGGTTTCCCCTTTGTCGAAAGCTGCTCCGCTTCGGTTGAAGTTCCTATGGTCTTGAGCTCCAAAGGTGGTTTTTGAATTAAACAATCCCGTGAGAAGTCCGCTGGCAAGGGGAACTCTTGCGATTATTCCAACATCTCTTTTTTGTGCTTCTTTGAAAAAGGCCTCGGATGGTTTTTGGCGGAAAAGGTTAAAAATGATTTGTATGGTGGTCACATTAGGATATGCAATGGCTTTCATTGCTTCGTCCACTTTTTCGACGCTGACGCCCAAGTTTTGGATTTTCCCTTGCTCTTTCAATCGATCAAACAATTCAAAAATTTCAGATCTGAAATAAATCTCGCTCGGTGGACAATGCAATTGGATTAAATCCAAGGTGTCCAGTCCGGTTCTTTTGAGGCTGTCCTCCACAAATTTTTGCAGTACTTTGGGTTGGTAGCCTTCATTTATGTGCGGATTGACATGTCGTCCACATTTTGTGGCCACATAAATGCGTTCCGAACGGGATCGAACCACTCTTCCCACAGCCGTTTCACTCAATCCATTTTCGTAAACATCAGCGGTGTCAATAAAATTTACGCCGTTGTCAATGGCGGTATTAATCAATTCGTCTGCAGTTTTATCATTGAACGGTGACCCCCATTTTCCGCCTACTTGCCAGGTACCTAGTGCTATTTCTGTTATGTTTAAATTGGTTTTGCCCAGTTTCCGATAGTTCATCTGTTTGTTTTTATTTTTTACAAAGGAACTATTTTTTGGTTGATTTTTTTTATAAAATAATGCAAAGTATTATCTCCTGACCATAACTTTTTTTAGAAAAAATTCCATTATCCGTATTCACTTTCAAAGTGTAAAATCCCACCGATAAATTTTGAACATTAATGGTGAATTCGGTACTGGTTAACAGGTTTTTATACATTTGGATATTTCTGCGGTCGATTGAAAAAAAAACCAG
>JBIKPM010000112.1:0-6662 GCA_044357435.1 Flavobacterium sp.
CATTTCATCAGAACTAGTTCCTGACATAGTAGATACTTTTTGCGTTCAATCGAAAGTAGATCAAAAAGGAGCATCAGCAAGCGGTTTGGCTGAAGGAACTCCAATATTTTACCGAGCGGGTGATCAACCTAACAATGCTCTCTCGTTGAATGTTTTCAATCCTGGCGAAGTAGCAGCAACAGGAGGAACATCAGGTGTGGTTTATGCAATGACCAATAGCCTTTCGGTTAAAGAAAGTTCGAGAGTGAATAATTTTGCCCACGTCAACTATAAAAAAGGAGAAGAAGCTCGTATTGGAAAATTGTTGTGCATTAATGGCGCTGGAATTCAATACCGTTGGCTGCTGAATAATCTTTCGGTTTCTTCTTATGAAGAAATGAATAACCTCGCTTCTGAAATTCCTGTAGGATCCGATGGTGTTTGTATGATTCCTTTTGGAAACGGAGCAGAACGAATGCTCAATAGCAAAGACATAGGAACCCGATTGGTCAACATCAATCTCAACAATCACGACAAAGCCCATATTTTTCGAGCAGCCTTAGAAGGAATTGCTTTTTCATTTGTATATGGAATGGAAATTATGAAATCTGATGGAATTCAGGTGAAAGTAATGCGTGCCGGAAACGATAATTTATTCCGCTCCGAGATTTTTTCGAATACAGTAGCCACACTTATCGGGCACGAAATAGAAATATACAATACTACTGGAGCCATTGGAGCAGCAAGAGCATCAGGACTTCACGAGGGTGATTTTGAAACTTTTGGAAAATACATCACCGACAATGATCACGTGATGACATATAAGCCTCTCGAAGATAAACAACCGTATGTGGAAGCTTATCAACTTTGGAAAAACGAATTAGAATTAATAATCAATAAATAAATATAAAATGGCAACTTTAGGCAATAAAGAATACTTTAAAGGTATTGGCGAAATTAAATTCGAAGGAACGGCATCAGACAATCCTTTAGCATTCAAATATTACAATCCAGATCAAATCGTAGCTGGAAAAACAATGCGGGAACATTTTAAATTTGCAATCGCTTACTGGCATACTTTCTGCGGGCAAGGCTCAGATCCGTTTGGACCAGGAACACAAAATTTTGCTTGGGATCAATCATCAGATGCGGTACAAGCAGCCAAAGACAAAGCAGATGCGGCATTCGAATTTATTACCAAAATGGGATTTGGTTACTACTGTTTCCACGACTATGATTTAATTAGAGAAGGAGCTACTTTTGGAGAATCTGAAACCAGATTGGCTACCATCACTGACTATTTGAAAGAAAAACAAGCCGCTTCAGGAGTTAAATTGCTTTGGGGAACTGCCAATGCTTTTTCGAATCCACGTTATATGAATGGTGCTGCTACCAATCCTGATTTCAATGTAGTTGCAAGAGCAGGCGGACAAGTAAAATTAGCTTTAGATGCAACTATTGCTTTAGGTGGTGAAAATTATGTTTTCTGGGGAGGACGTGAAGGCTATATGTCCTTATTAAACACCGATATGGGAAGAGAATTAGACCATATGGGTCAATTTTTGAGAATGGCCCGTGATTATGCTCGTGCGCAAGGTTTCAAAGGGAACTTCTTTATTGAACCAAAACCAATGGAACCAATGAAACATCAATATGATTTTGATTGTGCTACTGCTGTTGGTTTCTTACGTGCTCAAGGATTAGACAAAGATTTCAAAATGAATATCGAAGTAAACCACGCTACATTAGCACAACATACTTTCCAACACGAAATAGATGTGGCTGCTCAAGCAGGTATGTTGGGAAGTTTAGATGCTAATAGAGGTGATTACCAAAACGGATGGGATACAGACCAATTTCCAAATAACATTCAAGAAACTACCGAGGCAATGTTGGTATTCTTGAAAGCAGGAGGATTACAAGGTGGTGGAGTGAATTTTGATGCTAAAATCAGAAGAAATTCTACCGATATGGAAGATGTTTTCCACGCACATATTGGCGGAGCAGATACATTTGCAAGAGCATTGTTAACTGCGGATAAAATCATTACTTCATCAGCTTATGATAAATTAAGAGCTGCTCGTTACAGTTCATTCGATGCTGGAAACGGAAAATCTTTTGAAGAAGGAAAATTAGATTTCAAAGCTTTGTACGAAATTGCCAAAGAAAATGGGGAATTGACTTTACAAAGTGGCAAACAAGAATTGTTTGAGAATATCATCAATCAGTATATTTAGATTTTTCTATTATTCTGATTAAAGGAGAGTCTCAAATTAAAAAAGGCTGCAAATCATACGATTTACAGCCTTTTGATATGTATTTACAACAAAATTGTCGGGTTGGAAGGATTACACCCTTCCCATATCTTATGCTGTAAATACTGGATTCACAGAATGTACTTCATTATGGGTCACCTTTTAGTTCTCATTTTATTTGGAACTATTTATGGTTGATCGATTAACATCAAGAACGTATTTAAAGACAAAAAAAACATTGTGTTTGAAGCTAAATGAATGCAAATTAATTAGTGGATTTGCTGAAATTTGAGTTGATTTGAAGTCTTTAGAATTGGACTTTCTTAATCAATCAAGTAAAGCAGCACCCCATCCTTACCAAGCCCTGTATAGGTACAAAAATTCATCAACACTGATGTAATAATGAAGTTCTTTATTCAAGGACTTTTTAATCTTGGTTAACAGCTTTCTTCCAAACCTTTCGCTATAGCAAATAGTTCTCTGTACGTCCTTTGGATGAATACACATTCTTTTGTTAGCTAACATACTCCCTAAATTATACAAATTAGAAAAATAAAAAGTCCAATTAATTTTTTTTACATCGAGCGCAGTCGAGATGTAATACGGTTTCTCGACTGCGCTCTGACAATAAGACTAATTTATATGTCTAAACGGTATTATTGTTATAATACACTTTTGTTTTGTGTATAGCTATTTCAGGACAAGACATTAGCTACACAAGACAATGTGTTATACAACATCTTTAGGTATCAATAAGCACCAGTATAATAACAAAAAAGGCTTTCCTTTCGGACAGCCTCTCTTACAAAAATACAATTTTATGAAATTTTTATTTCTTGATTACTCGAAGCGTTTTCACTTTCGCCCCTTTGTTTACTTTAACATTATAAACACCTGATGCATATCGGGAACCTACTTCAACCGAATTCGATTTTGCCTGACGGCTTTCAATCAAACGTCCAGCCATATCATACACCTGTACTCCTGTTGCTCCTTTATCTGATGATTGAACATCGATATTGAGTACATCTGAAGATGGGTTTGGATATGCAATTACATTGAACTCGTCAGCCGCAGATGCATTAACAAACTTAGGAGCGCAACTTGCACCAACATTTGTCAATTTCAGTACTTTATTAGAAATACTATTTCCAAAACCGTTTACAGATTGAATGCTTATAGACTTAATCTGTGTTGTCGTATTAGCAATAAACAATGCAGGATAATTTACTGTAAATGTTGCACCAGCAGTAGCAGCTATAGTGGCTGTATTTCCAACACCTCCATTTATAGTACATCCTACAGGAGCAGTTACATTGTAGGTGTTAGCTCCAGCAGCTGCAGCAGTGATAGAATAAATTCCGTCCGAGGCTGTGGTTGAACAAATAGCAAGTGAACCCACAACAGTACCTGGAGTAGCTGGTGCTTTAGCAGTAACTTTTAACAATCTAGCTTCAGATGTAGTAGCTGGTGTAGTTAATGCTGAATTATTGGTTACAGAAGAACCAATACCATTTACCGCTTTTACACCTAAGTATAAAGAAGCAGTTGCATCTGGAACATTCTTGAAAGTCACTTTAATACTGTTTGAAGCTTCATCAGACCCATCAACAATAGTTACCATTTCTGGTATTTCCCATAAGTAAGAACTCGCTAATTTTGATACAGCAGCAGTCAATGTTAACTCAGTGTCAGTACCTATAAACTTACTAATATCTGTTATAGCAACCGTTGAGCTAGCTGCAAGGTCAAACATTTTCAAAGATGCAGACGCAACCGGTTTAGTAGCTGTCAACGTTAGCAATTTAGTCGTAGAAGTACTGTTAGGAGTAAAATCTAGAGAAGAATTCGCAAGTGTCGAGTTAGAAGTTACTGAAACTCCTACACCATTTCTAGCTTTTACGCCTATTCTTAACACATTTGTTGAAACAGGTACAAAAGCAGTAGTTAAATAATTATAAGTATTTGAACTAGTCACTCCAGCAAAATTAACAGTAATTACATTTGAAGTACTTGACGTAATGCCTTCATCGGTAGTGGCAGAACCATTAGTAACGTTTACCCCTGTTGGCAATTCCCAAACATAAGAAGTGGCTGTTAAAGATGGTTTGGCTGTCAATGTTAATTCTGTAGTTGTACCCATGTATGGAGCAAAAGTAGTAATGGAAGCTGCTACTCCACTCAATGGTAAAGGCAATGCAGCGTTTGTCATTTTGATTGAACCAGGTGCACTAGGTAACACTTTTGAAACCGTTATTGATTTTGCGGTTCCTGCACAACCATTTGTGTTGACTGCTTGAACTTTAATTGCTCCTATTGTACCCACTCCTGCGGCTACGTCATTATAGTGAACGCTTAAAACGTTGGTTTCAGACGAACCTACAATTGTAACACCTGCCGGCACTGTCCAAAGGTATGATAGACCACTACCCCCAAAGGCTGGTATTCTATACGAAATTGTAGTAGTTGTACCTACATATTGTCCAACGACTAAAGTAGTAGCAACAAAACCAGTTGTAGTGGTAGCACTAACTGTGTTACTCGTCATAGCTCCAAGAACTTCTGTTGGTAATGGATTAACCGTAATCAGTCTAGCCACTCTAGGTGAACTTTCAGATAAACCAACCATTTCAGATACAAATAAAGTTTTTGTAGCCAAAGCAGTTGTTGCTGCCAAAGGAAGTCCTCCTGTCAAAGCAGTATAGAATTTCATGGTGGTAGCACCTGCAGCATTCGCAACAGTGGCACCTTTACAGAAAGGGTCAAATGAAGCTGGAATTTGTGAAGGAGCGTTGATAGTCAAATTCAATGTGGCTGTATTACAATCCTCCGTAATAACCACTACTGTACTCTCACTATACGTTATACCATTTTTCGGCCAAGTATAAGTACCTCCAGCTTGTGTTTGTGTTATACTACCTACTGTGGTATTTGGTGTTAATGTCAAGGTTAAAGTAGCTGTGTTACAACTTTCCACATAAGTATAAGTTCCAGAGGTCATATAAGTAGTACCACTTGTTGGCCAAGTATAAGCGTTTCCACAAACAGATACTGACTCACTACCTATTGTGGTAGCTGGAATAATAGTTAAGTTTAATTTTTGTGTTTGTCCATTTGCTGTAGTTCCAGTGTACATACCAGTTGTGGTATACTCAATACCGTTCCAAATATAGCTGTTGCAAGACGTAACACTTATTAAGGGAACAAAGTTAGCTACTAATATACGAGCTCCAGTAACCGTAAAAAGATAAGTTGTATTTGTTGATACCTCACCACCAGCCTCAGTCCATTTAAGAAAACTATAACCCGCTGAAGGAGTTGCAATAAGTGTTGCAGTTGTTCCTGCTTGATAAGTTCCTGTACCAGTAATAGAACCATTTTCAGTTGTTGAAGCAGTAATTGAATAGGAAGGAGTCAATAACTTAAATACAAATTTATTCATTCTAAACGAGCCACTGCCCGAAGGATTAAATAATGATGCTAAATCATAATTAGTCTCGCCACCTGTAAGTGTAATACCCAAACTTTCAACATTTACATCACCTTTACCAGTAGAAAATTTTACAGAAGCTGTAGATGAACTCCCACCAAATGTAGTTCTTTTTGAGGTATCTTTTCTGTTGACAATAACACCGTTTTCTGTACCAGTCACTTCGCTTACACCAACTTTTACCAATTGTAATTGAACAGTATTGGGTAAATAAGAAAGATCAAACCCTAGGTTGAATCCTTCGTTGGGATCAATACCAGCACCTGCACCACCTCGAACACCTAGTTCACCGGTACTAGCTCTATCCATACCAGCTGGGGTTAACAAAGCACCATAGTTGACTCCTTGATTTATGTTAGTGGTACCCATACCTTTCCATCTAAAAAAGAATTTTGAATTATCGGCGCTATCTAAGTTCGTATCTCCATAAACACTCCAAGCATAATTAATAGATTCTCCACCAATTGTAACCTCGCCATTTGCATCAATATTCAATTCAGAAGTGTCATAATAAAGTGAGTTACCCTCTAAGCCCGTAGTAGGATTTGGGAGATCCAATACAATATTATTTATGGGTTCTATTGATGAAGGAGGAACTTCGGCATCATCTTTTATTGTTACGGTAAAAGTAACTTCGTTATTTGCAGGAATAGTAGCTTCAAAGCCTAGCATCACTGTTCCCGGGTTTTTTGAATCGGCAGTAGCCGTAGGATTGTAAAAAACAGGATCGGTTGAACGATTGGTAGCTAAAGTAAAAGTGACAGCAGGATTTGAACTTACACACTCCAATATAACGGTTTTTCCCCCTTGGGTCAATTTTATTTTTGATGGACTGACGGTTTCTACTAAAGCTGTAGTGACCATATTCCAATAGAGGTTAATTGGTTCAGAACCGTTGCTCAAATAATCTTTTATTTCTAAATAAGAGTCATCGACAA
>JBIKPM010000113.1:0-6658 GCA_044357435.1 Flavobacterium sp.
GGACAGTAATCGAACTAACACCTAATACCCAAAAACATGACCAAATTACAAATACGAGCATTTCTATACCAACTGGGTTGTTTTGCTATTTTATTTATTTCGTTACAATTTTTGATAGACAAATACACCCAATTGACTGGTTTATGGATTCCAATGACAGCATTTGTTGTGGGAACCATTCTGGCACCGAAGTTTCAAGCTGTTAAAACCAAAAACGGTGAAAAACTATTCATGAAATGGATGTTCGTAAAAGGAATAAAGGATATAACATAATCATGAATTCATAATTGTTTTTCTGATTATCATTTTAGGTTATAATCTATGATATTTGCAATAACAGGATAACTCTTTAAATTGCTTATTTTTGTATAAAAAGATACAAAATGCAACATATCATAGACCGTTTTATTAGTTACGTGATTATCGACACTGAATCAGATCCGAATTCAGAAACTACACCAAGCACAAAAAAACAATGGGACTTAGCCAATAAATTGGTTGAAGAGCTGAAAACCATTGGAATGCATGACGTAACCATAGACAAAAACGCCTATATTATGGCCACTTTACCCTCTAATGTTGACCATAAAGTGCCCACGATAGGATTTATTTCACATTTTGATACCACTCCAGATTTTACCGGTGCCAATGTAAAACCACAAATTATTCCGAATTATGATGGTAAAGACATTGTATTAAATGCCAAACAAAACATCATTTTATCTCCAAAGTATTTCAAGGATTTATTACAATACAAAGGGCAAACGCTAATTACCACAGACGGAACCACCCTTCTTGGTGCGGATGACAAAGCTGGAATTACCGAAATTGTTACTGCAATAGATTTTCTAATACAGAATCCCGAAATCAAGCATGGAAAAATTAGAATAGCATTTACCCCGGACGAAGAAATTGGTCGGGGCGCCCATCATTTTGATGTAGAAAAATTTGGTTGCGATTGGGCTTACACCATAGATGGAAGCCAAGTGGGTGAGTTGGAATATGAAAATTTTAATGCGGCAGGAGCCAAAATAATTTTCAAGGGGAAAAGCGTCCATCCTGGTTACGCCAAAGGAAAAATGATAAATTCAATGCTTATCGCCAATGATTTCATCAACGAATTACCCAAAGGTGAAACTCCTCAGGAAACTAAGGGTTACGAGGGATTTTTCCACGTCCATCACCTAAGCGGAAGTATTGAAGAAACGGTTTTGGAACTCATTATTCGAGATCATAGCAAGAAAAAATTTGAAAAACGTAAAGAATTAATCGAAAAAATCACCAAAAAAATCAATAAGAAGTTTGCCAAACAATTTGGCGAAAACATTGTAATTGCCGAAATAAAGGATCAATACTACAATATGAAAGAAAAGGTTTTGCCCGTAAAACATATTGTTGACATTGCTGAAAATGCCATGAAACAATTGGGTATAAAACCAATTATAAAACCCATTCGTGGTGGAACTGATGGTTGCCAGTTATCCTATAAAGGCTTGCCTTGTCCAAATATTTTTGCTGGGGGTCACAACTTTCACGGAAAATATGAATATGTTCCCGTTGAAAGTATGCAAAAAGCAGTTGAAGTAATTGTAAAAATCGCCGAGTTGACCGCTTTAAAAGAAAGCAATTAGAAAAAAATGCTCCAAACCTAAACTTAAAAATTTAGGTATACTAAAATCAAAAAATTAACCGCAAATTCGCAAATTATAAACATCAAATCAATTGATGTAATTTGCGAATTTGAGGTTAATACTCTTAAACCAGAATTATTTTTTGTTCAATAACGCACTCATTTCCATAGAAATGGCAGAACGCTCCATTTTAAGTTTTCCAGCCATTGTTTCGATAACAACGGTTGCATCAGCAAGTTCAGCAACTTTTCCGTGAAGCCCACTTTTTGTGATGATTTTGTCACCCACTTTTAAAGCGCTTTCAAATTCTTTTTCAGCTTTTGCCTTCTTCTGTTGCGGTCTGATCATAAAGAAATAGATCACTACAAACATTAATAAAAACGGCGCAAATTGTCCTAATTGTCCCATAATTTAAAATTCTTTTTTGTTTATAAATTGTTTTTACATTAATCCACGACCGACTTTTACAATTCTGTTGCCGGTCTGTAGTTCTTTTACTAAATTGTCTAAAATTCCGTTGATAAAAATACTGCTTTTTGGGGTAGAATATTCTTTGGCAACTTCTAAATATTCATTGAGGGTCACTTTCACAGGAATCGAAGGGAATTTCAAAAATTCGCAAATCGCCATTTTAAGAATAATGGTGTCAATTTCCGCAATTCGATCGCTATCCCAATTAGGGGTTTTATCAATATATTCCTTAGCCAATTCGGATTCGTTCAAGATTGTTTTTCTAAACAAATCTTTTACGAAATCGCGATCTTCATTGTCTTTGAATAATTTTGGAACCCTAAAATTTCCATCTTCAATAGGCTTTATGGCTTTCAATTGTTTAATAATGTGCGTATTTACCAAGGGAATATCATCCACCCAAGTCAATTTATCATCTTCTAGATAATCGTATAATTTCTCATTTGGAACAATCACGTCCATAAACAAATCAACGATAAATTCCTTGTCTTCTTCGAATGAATTAATCGCATTACTCATGTATTTATCATATAATTTGCTTTGCTTGATGTCATTAAGGAGCAATAAAATATAATCATCGTTTAAAACCCAATTGTTTATTTTACGATTTTCAAGGGCAATATTAAGTGAATTGTTTTCGGCTAATATTTGGAAAATACTGTTTTTAATAAACTTCTCGTTGGGTTTTCGCTCTTGGGCTGTGGCGAGATGTTTTTGGCTTGATTTCTGTAAAAAGATAGTTTCTTTTTTACAAATTTCTATTAGGGAGGATAACATTGTAAGGTATAAATCTTGGATGGAGTCTATACTATAAAACAAGAATTTTTCTTCTTTTTCTATATCATCTGACCCATTTTGATGCATCGCATAAATGGATTGCATGACCTTAACGCGAATATGTCTTCTATTTACCACCTTGTAAGAACTTTTAATTAATTAGTTTGCAAAAATATGAATTTCATTTTTTAAAATAGAATTAAAACCCAAAAAATACAGTTATCTTTTTTTGTCATTAAACATGTATCTTTGAGCATTAAAAAACTACCCGAATTTTAGAATTCACCATATAAAAAATGAAAGAATTAGGCTATTTAAATAAGTATTTCATCAAATATAAATACAGTTTCTTGTTAGGAATTATTATTACGATAATTGCACAAATATTTTCCCTGTTTACGCCAAAATTAATCAGCAAATCTTTTAAAGTTATTGAAGGATTTTCACAAGATAACACGGTATCGAAATCAATTATTCAGCAAGAATTAATTACAAATATTTCACTAATAATACTTACCACGATTATCGCTGGATTCCTTTCTTTTTTGATGCGACAAACCCTAATCGTGATGTCCCGTCACATTGAATTTGATTTAAAAAACGAAGTTTTTCGACAATATGAAAACCTTTCCCAAAATTTTTACAAGCAAAATAGAACGGGCGATTTGATGAATCGCATCAGCGAAGACGTCTCAAAGGTGAGAATGTATGTGGGACCCGCTGTGATGTATACCATCAATACTTTTATTCGCTTTACTATCGTGATTGTATACATGTTTAACGTATCACCAAAATTGACTTTGTATACTTTACTTCCTTTACCAATTCTATCGTATGCCATATTCAAATTAAGTTCCGAAATCAACAAAAGGAGCACTATATTTCAACAATATTTATCCAAAGTTTCGAGTTTTACCCAAGAAATATTTTCAGGGATTCGGGTTATAAAAGCGTATTCACTTGAAGAGCAACATCAAAACAACATGTTGGAACTGGCCAATGAAAGCAAAAAAAAGAGCATGAATTTGGCTAAAATTCAGGCTCTATTTGGGCCTTTGATGATTGCCTTGATTGGAATAAGCAACTTGGTGGTTATTTATTTTGGTGGATTAATGTACATTCACGGAAGCATCAAAAACATTGGTACCATTGCCGAATTTATCTTGTATGTTAATATGCTTACTTGGCCTGTGGCTTCTTTGGGTTGGGTTTCATCCATGGTTCAGGAAGCCGAAGCTTCCCAAAAACGTATCAATGAGTTTCTGAAAATCGAACCGGAAATACAAAATAAAAACCAGGAGAAATCAATTATTGAAGGCACAATTTCTTTCGAGAATGTAAGCTACACCTATGCGGACACGCTCATAAAAGCACTAGAAAATATATCTTTTACAGTACACAAGGGAGAAACCTTGGCCATCTTAGGAAAAACAGGTTCCGGAAAATCGACTATTGTTTCCTTGATTTCTCGTTTGTATGACACAACCGAAGGTCGCATCACCATTGATGGGAAAGAAATCAGCAGCTTAAACTTATATGATTTACGAAACAGCATCGGGATTGTGCCGCAAGATGCTTTTTTGTTTTCAGATACCGTAAAAAATAACATCAGGTTTGGTAAAGAAAATGCCACGGACGAGGAAGTGGAGGCAGCAGCAAAAAGCGCCGTGGTTCATGACAATATTATGGGATTCAACAAGCAATATGAAACCATTCTTGGCGAAAGGGGTATTACGCTTTCCGGTGGACAAAAACAACGGGTTTCCATAGCAAGAGCGATTATCAAAAACCCTGAAATTTTACTTTTTGACGATTGCTTGTCGGCTGTGGACACGGAAACCGAAGAAGCAATCCTGATTAATTTGCAGGAAATCTGCAAAGACAAAACTACAATTATAGTCAGTCATAGAGTTTCCTCGGCCAAAAATGCGGACAGAATTATCATACTTGATGAGGGGAAAATTGTGGAACAAGGTTCTCATAATCAATTGATAAATCTAGAAGGCTACTATGCTGCCTTGTACTCGAAACAACTTTCTGAAAAAGAATTGGAGTAATTGTTGTTTAATACATATATTTTTTAGATTTTTGATTACTGATTAAGAATACTAAATTGACAGAAAGATTATGAGAGAAAATGATATGTTAGAAAAAGAAGAGATATTTTCGAAGGTTTTACGTGCCGGAAGAAGAACTTACTTCTTTGATGTTAGGGCTACAAAAGCCGATGATTACTATATTACTATTACTGAAAGCAAAAAATTTACTGAAGTAGATGGCTCTTTTCACTTCAAAAAACACAAAATATATTTGTATAAAGAAGATTTTGCTGCTTTTGCCGAAATTTTAGAAGAATTGACATCTTATGTTTTGAACCACAAAGGCGAAGAAGTAATTTCTGAAAGACACCAAAAAGATTTCAAAAAAGAGTATACTTCTGAAAAATCAGAAGACGACGAAATACCTTCAACGTCAAGTTTTACCGATATCGAATTTGACGATATTTAATAAAAAAAAAAACGAACCAAACCAACCTGATTAAGTCCGAAAACCGAAAGATTTTTGGACTTTTTTATTCTTTTTCAAAGCCGTTTTTTAAAGCGAAATCAGATTACCTTTCATACAAACCTATCAATTCACCAGAAGAAATAATATGACCGTCCATGGCGTTCAAAAGTCCGTTTCTATCCGTATTATGAGACAAAGTACTCAGTTTCGTATCTAAAGCATAAACCCTGAAATGATAATGGTGCATGCCGATTGTAGGACATGGACCAAAATATTTATTTTCCCGCATTCCGTTTCTGCCCTGAATTCCGGGTTTGCTATTTTCTTTTATTATATTGTTTTTTACTGGAATATCCCACATTACCCAATGTGAAAACACTCCATTTGGTGCATCTGGATCATCCACAATAATGGCAAGACTTTTTGTGTCTACAGGAATTTCCCCAATCATCAAATCCGGATTAATATTTGTTCCATCGCATGTATATTTCGCCGGAATAAATCCGTTGCTCTTAAAAGCGAAACTTTTCACTGTCAAGGTTGTTGTTGCTATTGTTGCCATAATATATAGTATAATAAGGTTCATAATTGCTTTTATTGAATGACATTATTTTAAGTTTTTTTAATTTTTTTGGGAAACTTACTTGAAGTTAAACCTCGAATTTTGGCCCATTTTTTTGCATTAGTTATTGCTATGGCAATAATTCTTCCTTCTTCCATTGTCCCTTTTTCGAATAGAGCATTGGCTATTTTAATGGCTTTATTTCGAACCGCTTGAGGAAGATTCTTCAGGGAGTTTGGGTAATCTGTTTTGGTCCAAGGCATGGCTTTTACTTTACCGTTTTGTGTCAAAACCTGATAATAGCTATCGTTATTATTTCACAAAATAACGATAGTCTTTTTCTAATGTACCAATCGTTGTTCGTCACACATTGCTGCACATTTACGACAGGCTTCAGCGCATTTTTTGCAATATTCCAGTTTTGGATATTTTTCACATTCGTCGGCACACCTTTCGCACATTTCAAGAGATAATTTTAAAAATATATCGGTGTTATCAGAATTCCTTTCCAGTAATTGTCCCGTTAAACGGCAAATATCGGCACAATCCTGATTGTCCCTAATACAATGCAACATATCCAATTCTTTTTCAAGATGGCAGGCATCATAACAATGTGTGCACTGTGCGGCACAAAAATACAATACGTCAATTATTTTTTGCTTTTCCATTTTCGAGGAGTATTTTAGTTGATAATTCTATTTGAATCAAA
>JBIKPM010000114.1:0-6656 GCA_044357435.1 Flavobacterium sp.
TCGCTAGTTCTAGCGTCTTCATATACATTGTTCCCAATACGCACCCCTTCATCTTTAGCTGTATGGAATCCAAAAGTGGGATTCCTGTCAGGTAAAGGCAAATCATTATCTATGGTCTTAGGAACATGAATGTGTTTGATATCAATATTATTAATTTGAAGATATTTTATTAATCTATTAGCTGTAGAGGCTGTGTCATCCCCACCAATGGTAACAAGTAATTTTACATTTTTATTTATAAAAAAATCTTCTTTGAAATCGCTATCTTTAGGTTTGAATCTACTCATTATTAAAGTAGAACCACCTCTACTGAAAATACGATCAGCATGATGATAATCAAAAATCTTAATTGATGGATTATCTGAAAGCAATCCCTTATATCCATGATGAACACCAATAACATTATAATCTTCCTTCAAAAAGGTTTTTGCAACAGTGCTAATAACAGTATTGATTCCAGGTGCTGGACCACCACCACAAATTATAACTATTGATTTTTTCATGTATAAGATTTAGATTTTAACTTTAATTACTACTTTTTTTATTTCGCCATCACCAATCATAGGTGCATGAACATCTTCTGGAAAGAAAATGGCAAATTGTCCGGCTGTTAATTGGAAAAACGTATCGGGTGCATCGCTAAAAAAACGAACATCTTTCTCTGGATTATACTCTCCATTTGGTGTTGCACATTTTTCTCTTGGTTTCCAACCGAAAGTTTCCAATCCTTTTACACAAACCTGTATGTCTATATTATTATCGTGACATTCAAACTTTGCTAAACTTACTTCCTGTGTTTTTCCGTTTGCAGTATTGACAATTAACTTCAAACCTTCCTGTGTTTCTGAAACGCCTTCAGCAAGATTTGCCAAATCATTTTGGTGTAAAAACTCAAATGCTTTCGCAAAGGAAGGATGCAAACTATAATATTTTGATGCGTTATTTAAGGTATCTATTATCATGATTTCTTATTATCTAGCAACTCTACCTGAAGCGTCGCCTCCCATAAGTTTATTAACCTCATCAACAGTCACTAAATTGGCATCACCTTTAATTGTGTGTTTTAAGCAAGAAGCTGCCACTGCAAAATCCAATGCATTTTGGTCGTTATCTGGATAGGTTAATAAACCGTAGATTAAACCTCCCATAAAGGAATCACCACCACCTACTCTATCCACGATGTCTGTAATTTGATATTGACGCGTTTGCAACATTTGTTTTCCATCATATAAAACTCCAGCCCAAGTGTTGTGGGAAGCAGAAATAGAACCTCTTAAAGTAGTAATTACTTTTTTGGCTCTTGGGAACTTTTCCATCATTTGTTGGCAAACAGACAAGAAAGCTTCTGCTTTTACATCGTGTCCGTGTGTTTGAACTGCTGCTCCTGATGGTTTGATACCAAAGTGCATTTCAGCATCTTCTTCATTTCCTAAAATTACATCGCAATAGGATGTTAATTCAGTCATAATTGCTTCACGGTCGCCTCCGTATTTCCATAGTTTTGCACGGTAATTTAAATCGGTTGAAATAGTAACACCTAATTTGCTGGCTACTTTTACCGCTTCTAAACAAGCATCGGCAGAACTTTGTGAAATTGCCGGAGTAATACCAGTCCAGTGAAACCACTCCACCCCTTTAAAAACTTCATTCCAATCTACCATTCCTGGTTGGATATCAGACATAGAAGAATGTGATCTATCATAAACCACTTTGCTTCCTCTTGATACGGCTCCAGTTTCAAGAAAATAAATTCCTAAACGGTCTCCACCCCAAACAATTTTATCGACACCAACGCCTCTTTTACGCATTTCCATCATGGCGCATTCTCCAATATCATTTTTTGGTAAACGAGTCACAAAATCAACTGAAATTCCATAATTGGCTAGCGAAACTGCTACATTAGATTCTCCTCCTCCGTATACAACATCAAAATTGTCTGCTTGTGAAAATCTTAAAAATCCTTGTGGTGCTAATCTTAACATTATCTCACCAAATGTTACTACTTTTTTTCCCATTTTTTTAATTGTTCTTAGTATTTATATAATTTGTAAAATATTTAGTTTTATCTTGAAACTCGCCCTCCACCTGAACCACTCATTAATGCTTGTATTTCATTTACAGTAGCTAAATTAATATCCCCTGAAATAGAGTGTTTTAAACAAGTAGCTGCAACAGCGAATTCGAGAGCCGTTTGATGGTCTTCTGCCCAAGTAATTAATCCGTAAATAATTCCAGCCATAAAGGCATCACCAGCACCAATCCTGTCAATAATATGGGATACGTTATATACTTGAGAATGTAGTAATGTTGACCCGTTCCATAATGAAGCGCTTAAACCATTGGATGATGCGTTTGCATTCATCCTATGAGTAGAAACTATATTTTTCAGTTTTGGGAATACTTTCATCCAATTACTAAAAACAACAGCCTCAGCGTCTCCCTCTTTCCTTTTAACTCCTAATACTTTTTCAGATTCATATATACCTCCTAATAACAAATCGCAATGTTTAACAAGATCCGGGATTATTTCATTGGCATTTTTACCATATTTCCACAAAGTGGGCCTGTAATTCAAATCGGCTGAAATCGTTAATCCCATATTTTCAGCAACTACTAATGCTTCTTTACACAACTCTGCTAGTTCTAACGAAAGCGAAGGCGTAATGCCCGACCAATGAAACCAATCGGCATCTTTAAATATTGTCTCCCAATCTATCATCCCTTTTCTCAATGTCGAAAATGAAGAATCTTCTCGATCGTAAACCACTTTTCCGGGTCTTTCGGATGCTCCTTGTTCAAAGTAATAAATCCCAAGACGTTTGCCTTGAGTCAATGCGATTGGCTCTACACCGAAAGAACGCAACATACTCAGTGAAGATTCACCCAATTCGTTTGGAGGTACAGCGGTGATGAATTTGACTGGAAAGCCAAACTTGGCCAATGAGGCCGCAACATTAGCTTCTGCACAGCCGTAATATAAATCAAACGAGGTTGCCTGGGTCAATCTTAAATGACTTGGTGGCGAAAGCCTAAGCAGTATTTCTCCAAAAGTTACGATTTTTTTTGACATGATACTATATTTTCGTGTCCCCACACGAGTATTGCAAATATAGGGATAAAAACTACTTATGCAACAAAAAAAATATTAATCCAAAAAAAATAAATTTACGGCTCAAAATCAAAAGGAAAAAGAAGGTTTCAGCGGCTTCAATACTCAATTATGTTAAATCAATCTCGTTTTATTTCTTGAATTGATTTGGTATAGATAGGCAATGAAATTCGGAAGTTCGAAAAGACTTAACAGGCCAATTGATTCCAATAGTATTTGGTGTAAGTTGATTTGTTTAATCTGTTTGCAGAAGGCTATTTCGCCTATAATTTGCATTACAATCAAATCGATTACTGTCTCTAGATTCTTGAAATGTTTGAGCTCATTGTAGTTGAGTAGGTACAAATCTATTTTTATTTACTTGGTTGCGATATTGTAATCTAATAATACCATTCTCAATTCGCTTATTTTGATTTCGAAGGCTTTTCAACCCTTTACTTCTTCCTTTTTTATCCTCTTCTGGACCACCAACCATAAACTCATCAACGTGAATTGTTCCTGTTAATGGTTGGTTCAAACTACTTTCCATTGCTTGTTGCACCTTTGATTTGAATGACCAGCAAGTCTTTTGACGAAGTTCAAATTCAGAACTTAACTCTAAGATGGCATACATTTCTTCTTAGTGCTAATTTTAAAGCAATATGGAATGCAATTAAAAGCGAAAATTTAATCTTTTCGAACATTGTCCCTGTTTTAGGGCTTTCATCGTACCTGCATTTTGTACACCTTCTGTTTTGAGGGTTTTTTCCATTCCCGAATTTGTCATTACCACAGCGTTTACAATTATAACCGCTTGACCATTTTATTTCTGAAAGATAAATCAAACAATCATTTTCATCTTTAAATCTATTATGAAATTTTATCGAATTCACACCTCTAAAAATATTTTTATCTGCCATAAGGTGGAAAATCCGGTCAAATTGACCACCACTTTCCAGTCTAAATTGACCACCATTTCCGGAGCAAACTGACCACCACTTTCCAGTTTAAATTGACCACCTAATTTTGGGGGTAAATTGGCAATAAAAAACTACTCACTTTTTTCATGTTGTTAGAACCATAAATTCGTTAAAAAAAACGGATTATGGCAAACAAAATAACAGACATGAGTAAAATTAGAAAAGCAATTAAATTCTATTGTAACGGAAAAAGTAAGTTGTTTATAAGTAAGTACTTATCGCTTTCCAGAAATACCGTCAAGAAGTATATTTCTTTATTTGAAACACTAGGACTAAGTTTTGAAGCAATTAATGAAAAATCAGATGCTGAACTAGAACTTTTGTTTTCACATACAACTGTGGAAACCATTAGTCCCAAACTGCAAATTCTTTATGATTTTTTCCCTAAAATGGAACGTGAACTAAAAAAAGTTGGCGTTACCATTCAACACATGTGGGAACAATATATTTCACTAAACCCTGACGGTTATAGAAGTTCACAATTTTGTTATCATTACAAAATATGGGGTAAACGAGTCAATCCAGTAATGCACATGAATCACAAAGCGGGTGATAAAATGTATGTGGATTATGCTGGAAAAACACTTTCTATTATTGATAAAGACACAGGAGAAATCAAAGAAGTACAGTTTTTTGTAGCCATATTAGGAGCGAGTCAATACACGTATGCCGAAGCCTCCATGAGCCAACAAAAAGAAGATTTTGTTACTTCTGTAGAGAATGCCATGCGTTTTTTTGAAGGTACTCCTGCTGCAATTGTTCCAGATAATTTAAAATCTGCAGTAATAAAAAGCAGTCGCTTTGAACCAACAATTAATGAAACCTTGGCAGATTTAGCGGAACACTATGAAACTACAATCTTACCTGCTAGGGCATATAAGCCCAGAGACAAGTCATTAGTTGAAGGAGCTGTCAAGATATTGTACAGAAGGATTTATGTAAATATAAAAGAAACTAAATTCTTTTCTTTGGAAGAATTAAATCAGCAGATATGGGATTTACTTGATTCTCATAATGATAGAAAACTCACGGCACGTCCTTATTCTCGCTTGGAATTATTTTTGGAAGATGAACAGCAAAAACTACGTCCACTGCCACAAGAACGTTTTGAAATCAAATACCAATGCTTTGCAACAGTAATGCAGAACGGACATGTTCAATTAAGTCAGGATAAAAACTATTACAGTGTTCCCTATCAATATGTAAAGAAAAAAGCCAAGCTATTGTACACTAAATCAACCGTAGAGGTTTATTATAAATACAATCGAATAGCAGTCCATACAAGAAATTACAAACCTTATGTCTATACCACAACGCCTGAGCATTTAGCAAGTACACATCAATTTGTAGCCCAATGGAGTGCTTCTCGCTTCATTGATTGGGCCAATAGCATTGATGAGTCTGTAGGAGATTATATCCTGCAGATAATCGAAAGTAGAAACCATCCTGAGCAAGCCTATAAAAGTTGTTTGGGAATACTAAACTTCGAGAAAAAGGTTGGAAAACAGCGGTTAATAAATGCTTGTAAACGGGCTCTTGATTTTAAGATATACAATTTTAAGACTATCCAGAATATTTTAGAAAACAACTTAGACCATTTTGATTTTGAACAAGAATCCGAGCAAGAACTCCCAAATCACAGTAACATTAGAGGTAAACAGTATTATAACTAAATTAAAATCAAATAATTATGAATGAATCAACAGTAACAAAAATGAAACAAATGAAGCTTTATGGAATGCATAATGCTTTTAAAACAGCTATTGAAAGCGGAAAAACAGACCATTACACACTCGACCAATTTGTGTCTATGATTATTGATGCAGAATGGGATGAAAGGCACAATCGTCGTATTGAACGAAGTATCAAGAATGCCCGATTCCACTACAAATCAAACATTGAAAGCATCAATTTTGACCAAGCCCGTAATCTTGACCGCAACATGGTACTTCGTCTAGCGGAATGCGAATTTGTAGAAAAAAATGAAAACATTTTAATTACTGGAAGTACAGGTGTAGGTAAAAGTTATTTAGGTACCGCATTAGGTTACCAGGCATGCATACAAGGTTTTAAAGTAAGTTACTTTAATACTTCGAAGTTGTTTGCCAAATTAAAAATGGCCAAAGCAGATGGTTCTTACTTGCGAGAACTTGCCAAAATAGAAAGGCAAGATGTTATTATTCTTGATGATTTTGGACTTCAAGCCTTGGATAGTCATAATCGAATTACCCTATTAGAAATCATCGAAGACAGGCATAATAACGGTTCTATAATTGTAACTTCACAAATCCCAGTTCAAGGGTGGTATGATATAATTGGAGAAAAAACCATAGCCGATGCTATTTTGGATAGATTGATACATCAATCGCATCGTCTTGAATTAAAAGGGGAATCTATGAGAAAAAAAAGAGGTACAAATAAAGTTTAATATTTTTAGGTATATTTGATTAATTAACAGATGAAAAAAAGTAGTTTTTTATGAAAAATTGGGGTGGTCATTTTACTCCGGAATTAGGTGGTCAATTTAAACTGGAAAGTGGTGGTCACTTTAAATTGGAATTGGGTGGTCAATATCACCGGAATATACA
>JBIKPM010000115.1:0-6602 GCA_044357435.1 Flavobacterium sp.
TTTTTTTTAACGAATGTATGGTGCTAACATCATGAAAAAGTCAGTAGTTTTTAATGCTTAATTTATCCCAAAATTAGGTGGTCAATTTAGACTGGAAAGTGGTGGTCAGTTTGCTCCGATACTGGTGGTCAATTTGCACTGGAATAGGGTGGTCAATTTGACCGGTTTTTCCATGATAGTGTCTAATTTTGTTCCAAAATCGACCATAACCTGGTCAACAGTTTTATTATAACCTTTCATAACTATTTGTTGTGTTGTGCCTGTTTTTTTAGCAACATCATAAGCCTGATTAAAAAATTCGTATGATTTATCCAAATTGACTAGTGTATTTCCTTTGCAAACCATTAGAGCTTCCTCCAATGTTGGAATTTTATATTTTGTTTCTATTCCTAGACCATCTTTTAAATATAGTTTTCTCAACGAATCTAAAGTCCAGTCGGAGACCAACCCTTTTCCATTTGTTGTCCTGTCCAATGTTTTGTCGTGTAGGATAACCAATTGATTGTCTTTGGTTTTTGCCACATCCATTTCTGCCATATCAACACCCATATCAATAGCGCTAGAGAAAGCTTCTAAAGAGTTTTCAGGAAAATTTCGCCAATCACCTCTGTGAGATATCACTAAAACGTCTGATCCATTGGAATTGTTCAATTGTTTTAGAAGTTGGTCGATTTTATTGGTCGATTTACTTTCCATTTTATCTTGGTTAGGGATTTGTATTTGTGAAGTACAAGAAAAAATCGAAATGCCAATTAAACATAGTGCAATTATTGCTAAAATATATTTCATCTGTTTATTTTAGACTGTCTAGATTTAAAACCAAATCAGAACCATTTTTGAGTTGCAAATTTTCAGATTTAGCAATAATCTTAACTGGTTTTTTTAAATCTTTGGTTTTTAGAACAATAGTCGCAATTCCCGCTTCTGCCTTCACTGGGTTTTCCCCTATTAATTCGGCATTTCCTTCCAATAAAGTGAAAGTGACTTCATTGGTTGCAGTTGGTATAACGGTACCGTTTGCGTCCGTAATTTTCGCATAAACAAAAATCATATCTGGTGAATCAGGATTAATTGGCACTGAAGAAATGTCATAATTTAATTCTATTTTGGATGCGCTTTCAGGGGTTTTGACAACGTTAGAAACCACTTTTTTACCATTGATAAATCCTTCAGCTCGTAAAGTTCCTGGAATAAATGTATCCAATATAAAAAGGAACGGAGGGTGTTTTAACTGGTCACTGTTTGAATTGATTGATGGTTTTTGTTTGGCAACCAAAACTTCGTTCAAATACAAAGCAACTTCCTCACAATTGCTGTAAACGGTTACGTTCAAAGGAGAAGTTTCTGTCCAATTATTACCAATTTTCAACATGGGACCCGAAGTCAGTTTAGTATCCAAAAATACATTGGCATCACGCTGACTTTGGTAAAAAGAATAAGAAAATTTTGGGATTCTAAAAATATCGCTAATACCGGAACTTTCTAAATCATTACTATATCCTCTATTGTAATCAAACATCACCCAATTCGCTTCGCCGATGGTTTGCGTTCCTTTTCTATTCGAATTTGCCGCTTCCTGAAAATTATAGGCTTGTTGCAACAATCGCTTTTCGCCATGAGCTCGAAGTTGTCTTGAGGTTCTTTCGTCTTCTTTCAGATTAGCAAATTGAGTTTGATTAAATCCAGCATTTTGGGCATAATATTCCCAATCCCCATATTCTGCGATGAAAATCTTTCGGTTTCCTTTGTTGTATTTGGTCCAATAATCAGGAGCTTGTCCGTGTTGTCTTGCTGGAATAAAAACATCGTAATTGTCATTATCTATCCAACACGCACTATAGGTAGTAGGAAATGGCAATTCTTCTTTCAAAGCTGTAGTCGCTTTTTGCATAAAGCTTTCACTCATTTGGGTTTCGTTTAATGAGGCTTCCCAAAAAATAACACTTGGATGATTGCGGTCCCGTCTTGCCATGTCTCGAATATCTTGAAGGGCATTTTCCTGAAAGGTTTCGTTACCGAAAAATTGCCAACCCGTAAGGCTATTCATTACTAAAATTCCCAATTCGTCACAAGCATCCAAAAAGGCTTCGGCATGAGGATAATGGGACATCCGCACAAAATCAAAGCCTGCATTTTTAATTTTTACTGCATCGCGATATTGAGCTTCATCCGAAATGGCATAGCCTAAATACGGATATTCTTGATGTTGATTGGTGCCTGTAATGTACAATTTTTCGTCGTTGAGGTAATACCCATCTTCTTTTATTTCCGATTTTCGAATTCCAATTTTTTCAGAGTAGCTATCAATAACTTTATTGTTTGCAATCACTTGCACTTCTAAATGGTATAAATTAGGTGTTGAAATCGACCATAATTTTGGGTTATTAACCACAATATTTTGAGTGATCGCTTTGTCTGAATTGGCACTTAAGGTAAATACTTCCGACTTGAATTCGAATTTTTTGCCTTTATTATCCGTTAAAATAAACTTCAAGTTTGCTTTCTTTTCAACTGCATATTCATTTTTTAAATGCACCTGAACTGTTCCAGAAGCCCTGTTTTTATTTACGTTCTCAAAATTTACATAAATACCACCACTTGCTTTTTTGTTGGCGGCTACTGGATTAGTGATGTATAATTTATCGGTTGTTATGAGATACACATTTCTGTAAATACCCCCATAATAATTAAAATCCAAATCTTTTAAAGGTTTGCCTGGAAGAAATTCTGGATTATCTTCATTATTGACTTTGACTTTAATGCTGTTGTTTTTAGATTTCAATAAGGAAGTAACACCCACTGTAAAAGGCAAGTAGCCCCCTTTGTGATTGCATACTTTTTTTTCGTTAATCCAAACATCTGCTTCCTGCATTACCCCTTCAAAATACAAAAAGACTTTCTTGTTGTTGGATTTGGGAACAGTAAATTTTTTTTGATACCAACAGTTTCCTTGAAATTGGTTGTTTACTACCAAAGGCTCAATTTTTGCCGTATGCGGAATTGTAATTTTTTCCCAATTGGAAGATGTAATTTCTTCTCGTTTAAATTCCCAATCAGAACCAAAATTTACTTTAGTTCTCGATTGCGCCATTGTTCTTCCTATAGAAAAAATTAGCAGTAAAAAAAGTATATTTCTTAAAATGAATTTCATTATCGTTGTAATTAATTTTTAAAAGCGTCAAGAGCTGGTGAAGGTTTTCCATCGGATTGCCAAGCATTCAATTGATAATTACTCCAACTTTTTTCGCCTTCTGGTTCCCAATAAATAACACCAAGTCCTTTATTATTTGGAACGGTTTTTACTGCATTGACTACTGCAGTAATCATATCTTTAGTGTTTTGAGCTTGAAGATGATCGCCACCGAGTTCAACTACCATCACTTCTTTGTTATATCTAGATACCATATCATTTAGGTTGTTTTGCAAATTTGTAATTGTAGTTGTGTAATTACTCCCCAACCAGTATGGGTAGTATGACATTCCAATGACATCATAATTAACATTGTTTGTTGTCAAATTATCGAAAAACCATCTGAATCTTGCATTGTCATTTCCTCTGTCAATGTGAACTACTACTTTGATTCCTTGATTTATAGCTTTTGTGGCTTCGTAGCCCTTGTTTAACAACTGTGCCAATTGATTCCAATTTTGATTATTCACTATTTTACCCTCGGGCCAAAGAAGACCAGATGGAATTTCGTTACCAATTTGAACCCATTCAGGGGTTACTCCAGACGCTTGAAGTGATGATAAAACACTATAGGTGTGGTTGTATACATCGTCTTTTAATTGAGTAAACGAATGATTTGCCCAGGCAGCTGGTTTTGTTTGGTTATTAGGATCAGCCCAAGTATCGCTGTAATGAAAATCAATCATAATTCGCATTCCCATATTTTTGGCTCGAACAGCCATAACAACGGTTTCTGCGGTACTACAATGACCATTAATTAGATGATTGGAAGGATTTACAAAAACACGAAGTCTTATAGTATTTATACCCCTATCCTTAAGTAATTGTAAACAATCTTTTTGTGAACCATCAACATCATAAAAATGATAGTCTGTAGCTTCCATTTGGGGCAACCAACTTACATCGGCTCCTTTGGAAAAAGCAAAAGCGGAGGGTAAAGAATTGGGTATTATGCACTGACAATTGTTTTGTGCTTGAATAGAAATAGTGAATAGCGATGCAACTATAAACAGGACAACTATTCGAATTTTTTTTGCAGTTTCTTTCATGTTTTTTAATTTAAATGTTTATTTAATCTTGTATTAATTTTTTTGACCTTATTTTTTTTACAAGTCAAATATTAAAAATGATTTTTTATTGATAAATAATATTTAGTTTATTAGAAGTACTGGTTCCTAGTTTTGTTCCCCAATTGGCTGTCCAAAGCTCTACCTGAATATCATAATATTCCCCGTTCGATAAAATTTCAGAAGGTATTGTATTTAATGGAATCGTAAGAGTAACTTGACTAGATTCATTTGTTGCAACTGACGGCACTAAAAATTGATTATTAGTACTTTGTGCAATTGTTTCTAGCCATGCGCCACTTGAGCTTCTTTTAGCCAATCCTACATAAAAAAAATGGGTGTCACTTTTAGCTGTATAAGTTAAATTAACGATAACATTACCTCCTTGTGAAACAGGGTTATTTACAAATCCGTCTATTTTAACTTGTTCCGTTTCTTCAATAACAGGTGCGCCTAGAGTTTCACTAAAGGCATTCAAAGCTCCAGAGGGTTTTCCGTTAGATTGCCAAGCATTTAATTGATAACCGCTCCAACTTTTTTCTCCCTGTGGCTCCCAGTATATTACTCCAAGCCCTTTATTGTTCGGAACATTTTTGACAGCTGCATTTACTGCAAGAAGCATATCATACGTGTTTTGAATCTTAGTATAATCGCCACCTACTTCTACCACCATGACTTCTTTAGCGTATCTAGAAGCCATATCTTTTAAGTTGTTTTGTAATGCGCCAATTGTACTTGTATAGTCCGTATTTAACCAATACGGATAGTATGACATTCCAATTACATCAAATTTTGCACTATTGCTAGTTAGATTATCAAAAAACCATCGGAATCTTGCATTATCATTCCCTTTGTCGATGTGAATAATAACTTTTATAGATGAATCTAAAGCTTTGGTCGCTTCATATCCTTTATTTAGTAATTGTACTAATTGACTCCAATTATCAGTATGTCCTTCAGGCCATAGCATTCCACTTGGAATTTCGTTCCCAATTTGAACCCACTCAGGAGTTACACCAGCAGTTTTCAAGGCAGTTAACACATCAAATGTATGGTTGTAAACATCGTTTTTTAACTCTACGAAAGAATGACTAACCCAACTAGCAGGTTTTGCTTGGTGAGCAGGATCTGCCCAAGTATCGCTGTAATGAAAGTCAATCATGATTCTCATTCCCATATTTTTAGCACGAACCGCCATCGCCACAGTTTCTGCAGGACTACAATGACCATTAATGGTATGATTAGATGGATTTACAAAAACACGAAGTCGGATTGTATTTATACCTCTATCTTTCAAAAGTTGCAAACAATCTGTTTGTAAACCATCAGTATTATAAAATTTGTATCCAGTAGCATCCATTTGAGGCAACCAACTCACATCTGCCCCTTTAGCAAAAACAAAAGGTTTTGGGTCATAGGAATCTGAATTTTGCGCATCGCTATTACAAGAAGAATAAATTAGACATGGTAAGAGAGCCATAAAAGAGAATCGAATCTGTTTTTTTATTTTTTTCATTTTTTTTGCTTAAGAAAGAGGTTAAATGGTTTTAATAAAACTAGAGAGCACTTATTTTTTATAAAACTTAAATTGTTGTGTTTCTTTAATTGAATTAACTGATACTATGTATAAACCTGAACTGAATTTGGATACATCAATGGAATTTATATTCGCTGCATTGTTTTCGAAATAAACAATTTTTCCTAAAACATTTGTGATTTTTAATGACTGTATTGAGTGCAAGATATCTACACTTTTGAAATTTAAAATATCGACTACTGGGTTTGGGTATATTATCCATTTATCAATAAAGTTTGTATCATCAATTCCCAAAGAACTAGAAGGTGTTACAGTTAGTTTGGAAGATTGACTTGTTGATAGTTTAGTTCCCCAATTTTCTGTCCACAGCTGTATTTCAATATCATAATATTCTCCATTGGATAAACTTACTGAAGGCAATGTACTAGAAGGTACAGTAAGTGTTACTTGACTATTTATATTTGTACCTACTGAGGGTACTAAAAATTGATTGCCACTACTTTGAGCAATTGTTTGTAACCACATTCCACTTGAATTTCTTTTGGTTAATCCTACATAAAAAAAACGGGTTGCAGTATCTGCTGTATAAGTTAAATTCACAGTTACATTAGCTGTCTGCTGAACAGGATTAGTTACAAATCCGTCCACTTTAACTTGCTCTACAGTTAGAATTACAGGTGGATCGAGAGTGTCACTAAAGGCATTCAAAGCTCCAGAGGGTTTTCCGTTAGATTGCCAAGCATTTAATTGATAACCGCTCCAACTTTTTTCTCCCTGTGGCTCCCAGTATATTACTCCAAGCCCTTTA
>JBIKPM010000116.1:0-6597 GCA_044357435.1 Flavobacterium sp.
TTGGAAAACGAAGGGAAGCAAGAACGTAGAAGATTATATTTTGGGAAGTAACGAAACACCGTGGCACACCGTGGGACTTTCGGTTATGGCAACGCAAGCCAGTGCGATTACCTTTCTTTCAACTCCTGGACAGGCCTATCATGACGGAATGGGTTTTTTGCAATTCTACTTCGGATTGCCTATTGCCATGGTGGTTATTTGCGTTACTTTTATACCATTATACCACAAATACAAAGTTTTTACTGCTTATGAATATCTTGAAAAACGCTTTGATTTAAGAACTCGTTCCTTGGCGGCCATTCTTTTCTTGGTGCAAAGAGGTTTGGGAACTGGACTTACGATTTATGCCCCCTCAATCATTTTGTCGGCACTATTGGGTTGGAACCTAACTTTAATGAATATCATCATAGGGGTTCTCGTAATAATCTACACGTTTTCGGGTGGCACAAAAGCGGTAAACGTGACCCAAAAGCAACAAATGTTTGTTATTATGCTGGGAATGTTAATCACTTTTTTTCTCATTCTGCATTATTTACCCAATGACATGACTTTCAACAATGCGTTGCATATTGCTGGAGCCAATGACAAAATGAATATTGTCGATTTTTCGTTTAACCCAGAAGAGAAATATACTTTCTGGAGCGGTATCACGGGCGGTTTTTTCTTGGCGTTGGCTTATTTTGGTACCGACCAATCCCAGGTAGGACGCTATTTATCAGGGAAATCAGTCAGGGAAAGCCAAATGGGATTAATCATGAACGGGCTCTTAAAAGTCCCTATGCAATTCTTTATTTTGCTTACCGGAGTCATGGTTTTTGTGTTTTTTCAATTCAATCCAGTCCCTTTGAATTTTAATCCCAACAACAAAGCATTAATTGAAAAATCCCAATACAAAAATGAATACCACGTTTTAGAAAAAAAACTAGACGCCTTATCTGAAGACAAGAAAGTAATCAATCTTTTGTATATCGACCAACTCAACCAGGATTACGACAATCCCATCCTTCGAAAAGAGTTGATTGGATTATCCAGCAAAGAAAAAGATTTGAGGGATAGAGCCAAGGAAATTATCCTCAAGGCGGACAGTAACAGTGAAACGAATGACAAGGATTATGTGTTTTTTCACTTCATATTGCATTATTTGCCTAAAGGATTAATTGGTTTATTGCTTGCTGTAATTATTTCCGCTGCGATGTCTTCGACCGCTTCGGGACTTAACGCACTGGCATCGACAACGGCAATCGATATTTATAAACGGAATCTTAAAGAAGAAAAATCAGAAAGGCATTATGTGAACGCCACCAAATTTTTCACCTTATTTTGGGGAATTGTTGCCATATTATTTGCCAGTATAGGAACCTTGTTTGAAAATTTAATCCAATTGGTCAATATCGTGGGATCCATCTTCTACGGAACAGTTTTGGGTATTTTTATGGTGGGTTTTTATGTAAAACGAGTACAGGCAAAAGCTATTTTTTATAGTGCAGCCATTAGCCAAATTACTATTTTCATCATTTACTATTATGCCATTTTCATATTCAAAAGTGGCGAGGAAAAACTAGGTTATTTATGGCTCAACTTCATCGGGGCATTACTCACCATTGTTTTGTCAATACTGATACAGACTACCTTCTTTAGAGAAAAAAATCAAGGGAAATAAAATATCCCGTCTCGAAACAATCGGGACGGGATTTTTATCATGAATACAACGTATTTATTTCTTGCTCCACTCCTCTATGCTTTCTTTGTTCATTTTTACATAGTCTTGGTTTTTGGCAATTTCAGCAGCTGCTAGGGAAAGTTTCGCAGTTTCAATAGCTCCCTTTTTATCCCCTAGTTTCGCCTGAATTAATGATTTCAAGCGATAATAATAAAATGGTTTTTCTTGTTTCATATCCAAAGCTTTGTTCACGTAAGCCAAAGCTTTTGCGGCATCTCCATTGGACTGAAATAAATATTGTGCTGATGAAAAATAATCTCCCGCTGTTGGTCCTGCCAATGCTTTTTCAATGCTCGCCATAGCCGTTTTCTGGGTTGGAACCTCAAACTTCAGGGCAACAAATGTTTTTTCCCAAGACAATTCTAAATGAGCAAAGTTATAATCCAGATTGTTAATACCAATGGTAAAACTTTCCACATTTCTATCTAATGTTTCTGGTATTGCATTTGTTCGTAAAGCCACTTTAGTTTCATCCCAAACTTCAGGATTTCCCCAATTATCCGTTTTGGAATAAAAAACGATTTCCCAATTATCGGCTTTTGGAGTGGTAAATAAAGCATACTTTCCTTTGGATAAAGTCTTACCGTCTATAACGACATCATCACTAAAAGATATAGTCGAATTCTCATTAGCACCTGTTCTCCATAATTTTCCAAAAGGTACTAAATCACCAAAAACAGCTCTGCCTTTGGTACTTGGCCTGGAATAATTAATTTCAACTTCCGTTAAACCGACCATTTGAGTCAATGTCGACTTTGGACTTTGTTGAGGCGTTTTCACTTGTGCCTCAATAATAAAGGGAGCAATAAAAAAAGTCAATGCAAAAATTATTTTTTTCATAATAGAATATTTTAGGATTTTATTCAAATTTACAAATTCAAGAATTATAAACGATAATTATTTCATTTAATTATAAGCCGACTACTTTTTCAAAACTCAATTCATCAAAATGATTAATTACGAAATCTGCCAATGATAAATCCTGCATTTTTGAATGTTCGCTGTTATATCCTACACAAAAAATCCCTGCCGCTTTTGCGGCAATAATACCATTGGTACTGTCTTCAATGACGATGCAATTTTCTTTTGGAGCGATTGACAAAGAGGCCGCGTGCTCAAATATAGCCGGATGTGGTTTCGAATTGGGAAAATCCTCTCCACTGACTACATGGGTAAAATATTGATACAACCCAAAACGTTTGAAAACACGATCAATCGTAACTTTTGAAGCCGAAGAAGCCACTATCAATTGTATCCCGTTTGCGTGTAAATCTTTGATTAATTTCTCCACGCCTTCCAGTAACGCCAAATCTTCTTTCGTATCAAAAGCATCATTAAAAATAGTGCGCTTCCTTTGAATTAAATCCTCCACTTCCGCTTCGATAGGAAATAAATTCTTCAACTTTTGAAACGTATTTCGGGTAGAATTCCCTGTGAATGAAGTATAAATTTCCTCTGACACGACAATATTTAGTTCGGCAAATTGTTTAAAATAAGCATAATGGTGAACGGGTTCTGTATCGACGATTACGCCATCCATATCGAAAATTACGGTTTGAATCATTAAGAAAAAGTTAGAAAGGTTAGAAGGTTATGAGTTTAGAAAAGGTATGGTATGGATTACAACAAGAAGTTGATTTAAAAACTAAACTTTCTATAATCATTAAATTATTTTTTAAGCAAATGTCGAATAACAGTCTCGGCGGCATACAAACCGAACAATCCCGGCATATAACTATTAGTGCCGTAAAAGGATTTCTTATAATTAGAACCATCAGTCATTTTTAAACTACTGTCATCTTGAATTTCCGACGAAAATACCACTTTCAATTTGTCAATTTTCACCTCTTTCAAGCGTCGGCGAATCGTTTTTGCCAGAAAACAATTTACGGTATTGGTAATGTCGGCCACCTTCACTTTAGAAGCTTCCATCTTCCCTCCTGCTCCCATACTGCTGATAATTTTCACTCTCTTGCGCTTAGCGGCAATAATCAAATTCAATTTGGGCGTAATGCTGTCAATGCAATCCAAGACATAGTCATATTCCTCCGAAACAATTTCGAAGGCGCGCTCTGGCGATAGAAATTCCTTAATTCTGGTGAGTTTCAATTCCGGATTGATATCCATTAATCGGTCGCCAACAATGGTTACTTTGGGTTGTCCAACTGTTGAATGCACCGCAGGTAGTTGTCGGTTGATGTTGGTAATATCAACTATATCGCCATCCACAATGGTCATGGTGCCCACGCCGGCCCTTGCCAAAAATTCGGCAGCAAAGGAACCCACACCCCCTAATCCCACAACCAAAACATTGGCGTTTTTTAATTTTTGTAATCCTTCGGCTTTAAATAAAAGTTCCGCTCTTTCTGTCCATTCTGCCATAAGTTATAAGTTATGAGTTTAGGTGTATAAGTTTAAAAACTGTATTGAAATTTGCATTCACAATTTCCTGTAATTCTTCCACTTCAATATTTTTATATTTCGCTGCCAAGGTATAAACGCCTTGAATTCCCTCTTCAATCGTATCGGTTTCCAAGAAAAACCGATCGTTTGGAACACTTGCAAAAACGGATTCCAATTCGGGATTTCGCAACAAATTTTTACCAAACGAAACATAAAATCCAGCATCCATTAATTGTTTGGCCAACTGTTCGTTTTTGGAAAATCCGTGAAGTAACATTGGAACGGTAATTTTCAATCTTTTCTTGATTTCGATGAGTTCCTGAAAAGCCGCAACGCAATGTATCACAACTGGTTTCCGGTGTTTTTCGGCCAAAGCCAATTGTTTTTCGAATACCGATTGCTGTAATTCAAACCGCGTTTCACCACGTTTGTCCAATCCACATTCGCCCAAAGCCAAACATTCCGGTAAGGCCAACTTCTGATCCACGATTTGAAAATCTTTTTCCAATCGATTTTCGTCAATATACAAAGGATGAATTCCGATGGAATAAAACGGAATCGTGGCATCAAATTCCTGTGGATATTGATTGACTAATTCCAACACATCCGGTTGATTCGTGAATTGGTGCGTATGTAAATTGAAAAATTGCATAGCGCAAAAATAGTTTAAAAGTTACAAAGCCACAAAGTTTATATTTCAGAACGATTGCCTGTTCCTTGCCCTGACTCATAAAAACTTTGTAGCTTTGCAAAACAGAAATTTACTCCATGCTCAAAACCGCTCTAACTCGCTACATCAATAATTTCAAAGGTTTTAGGCGTGAAGTTTGGATTTTGGCACTCATCACTTTTATCAATAGGGCAGGAACAATGGTTTTGCCTTTCTTGTCCAAATATTTGAAGGAAAACCTTCATTTCACCTACAGCCAGGTGGGATGGATTATGGTTTCATTTGGTATTGGCTCCATGCTGGGCTCTTGGTTGGGAGGCAAATTATCCGATAAAATTGGTTTTTATAAAATAATGGTTTTTAGTCTTTTTACCAGCGGAATACTATTTTTCGTGTTGCAATATATCACCTCTTTTTGGGGTTTATGCATCGGGGTGTTTACCATTATGGCCATAGCCGATATGTTCCGACCTGCCATGTTCGTTTCATTAGGTGTCTATGCAAAACCCGAAAACCGAGTTCGAGCCTTATCGTTAATTCGGCTGTCCATTAATTTAGGTTTTGCTGCAGGGCCCACAATTGGAGGTCTTATTATTCTTGGAATCGGCTACCAAGGATTGTTTTGGATCGATGGTAGCACTTGCATTTTGGCCATTTTAATATTTGCCCTTTTTGTAAAAGAAAAGAAAAAAATAGCTGTTTTTGACGACAACCAAAATGTAACATTAGCCGCTAAATCGGTGTTCAAAGACAAACCCTTTTGGGTTTTCTTATTCATCAGTTTCACGACCGCCATGTTGTTTTTCCAAATTTTCACCACTTTACCCCTATTTCACCACGAGCAATTTGGCTTAACCGAATTTGAAACCGGATTATTGATATCGTTAAACGGAATCTTAATTTTTATGTTCGAAATGCCCGCAGTTAGTTTTCTGGAGAGAAAACAAATGAACCGAATGAAAATTATATTTTGGGGCGCCTTTCTGATGGCAATCAGTTATTATATTTTATTGATGGATGCTTGGGTAGGCATTTTAGTTATTGGGATTGTAATCGTAACCGTTGGCGAAATTTTATCCTTCCCTTTTTCGAATGCTTTTGCCATGGGAAGAGCGCCAAAAGGGCAAGAAGGACGCTACATGGCATTATACACGATGAGTTTTAGCCTAGCCCATATCGTGAGTTCGAAAGTAGGTCTTGAAATCATTGGGCATTTTGGTTATTCAGCCAACTGGTTTGTGATGGGAACTTTTGGGGTTGTGGCAATGCTCTTTTGCATTTGGCTTCACCGATTATTGAAAAAGGAAATAATTCAAGCCAACTGATTATTCGTTACTTTTGTAAAAAAAACATCTATGTTCAAGATTTTAGCCCAAATAAACAAACTCCTGCTGCCTAGTTTCACCAAACAGGGACTGGATTTGGCCAAAGCCAAGAAATGGCAAATGGCTCTTATTGGCTATCGGTATTATGTAACTGCAAGAGCATTAGATTGTTGATTTAAGATTACTGGTTGCCTGTTTTGGAATTTAAAAAAATAGATTTAATTTGTATTTTCAATTTGCAAATCATATAATTATACCTATATTTGCACCCACAAAATAGGCCTTGTGGCGCAACTGAATAGCGCACTTGATTACGGCTCAAGAGGTTACTGGTTTGAATCCAGTCAAGGTCACTACTACAATCCCGAAACACTTGATATACAAGGTTTCGGGATTTTTTATTATCTTCGTGTGTCCATTTTGTGTCCATAATCATAACTATTGCAATATAATAATTATTGTGCAAACAGAAACTTTAA
>JBIKPM010000117.1:0-6593 GCA_044357435.1 Flavobacterium sp.
CCGTAGATTCGCTGGGCCTTCTTTTTAAATGTTCTCTCAGCGATGGTATAGGGCTTAACGTAAAGAAATTCTTAATGCCTAATGTTCGACAATGCTCAATTAAATCTTTAATCGCCTTGGTTCCCGCTCCTTTCAGAGTGGCTTCCGGCAAACGAAAAACAGAATAAAAGATGGCATAAGTTATGTCGTATTTACTTTTATAGCCATCATCGTTTAAAACCTCCATCATATTTCGGGGCAGCCTATTGCCAATTCTCACACAAACCATAAATTGTGGTACACCTTCATGAAGATAGACAAAAATAGTTCGGTCGCCACTTACCCTTTTGGCGATGGATATATTGGGATGCACGGGGTCATTTTTTATTAATTCTAGCCATTCTTCCTTAAATCCCTCTTGGCCATATTGCAGTATCATTATAGTGTGTTTTTATATTAAAATTCAGCTTTTTTTGCTTTTTTGTTGTTGATTGAATTGTTTTTATGCTTTTGGCAGCAAATGTTTTTGCACTTTTCCTAAAGCCGTTCGAGGCAGGCTCTCTACAGAAATAAATTTTCTTGGAATTTTGAAAGACGCAAAAGTTTTTTTGCATAATTCCTCAATTACAATGGCATCATAATTATCTGAAGGAACGATATAAGCCACCGGCATCTCCCCTCTTGTTGCATGGGGAATCCCAACGACAACTGCCTCGGCAATTCCTATTTGTTCCAACAAAAATTCTTCAATTTCCCTTGGATAAATATTAAATCCACCACTGATAATCAAATCACTTTTTCGGCCTCTTAACGTAAAATATCCGTCTTCAGAAATGACCCCCATATCTCCGGTTTTAAAATAACCATCCACAAAGGAATCGATAGTGGCTTGATCTCTTTTCCAATAGCCTGCAAAAACGTTTGGTCCTTTTACGCATACTTCACCTTCCTCATCAATTGCTGCCAATTCTCCGTCTGGCAACAAAATCTTGGCAGATATGCCCGGCAAAGGAAATCCAACCGTTCCTGGCCTTCTTTCGCCACTATACGGATTACTGATGTTCATTAATGTTTCGGTCATACCGTAGCGTTCCAGAATCACGTGACCGTATTTAGTTTCAAAATCTTGCATAACTTGGGGAGGTAATGGTGCAGAACCACAGGCAAACAATCGCATATTTGATCCTATTGCTTTAGCAATTTCATCATTTTGCTCCAACAGGCGGATGTAAATTGTTGGCACACCAAAGAACAATGTAGGTTTAAAATCCAAGAATTCATTCGCCGCTTTTTGATGTTCGAATCGAACTAATAAACGCATCGTGCAACCACTCATCAACCAGCAATGAACCCCATTCGCAAGAGAGTGAACGTGGAATAGAGGAAGTGCCAACAGAAATCGATCATTTTCGGTTATTTGCCAACTGCACACTAAATTCAACCCATTAGAAATGAAATTATTATGTGTTAATATAGCTCCTTTGGAAGCTCCGGTAGTGCCGCTGGTGTAAACCAAAGCCGCAGGACTATCACCGGTGGTTCTGATTTTTATGGCTGCATCACTTTGATTTTTTAATTCTTGTATCAAATCATTCAATTGCAATCCAGGGAAACCACCCGGAACGGCAACATCTGCGATTAATAGTTTTGGGTCGGCATCACTTAGAATATGGGTGATTTCCCTTTCTTTGTATAAGATATTTACAGGAACAAATATAATTCCCGTTTTGGCACAAGCCAAGTACAAATCTATCATCTCGACACAATTCTCCAAGTAAATACAGATACGGTCTCCGGCAACAAGCCCTTTTGAAAGCAATAAATTGGACATTCGATTACTTCTGAGATTAATTTCACCGAACGTATAGGTTTCACTTCCAAATTCTAAAGCGATTTTGTCTTTTCGTTCTACTAATGATAAATTAAAAATTTGTATTAAATTCATGATATGTATTTGTGTTTAAATGATATTTTGAGGTTTGGATAAATTTATATTACGCAATGAATATTTTGATTATATAAAACAATATTGAAGGACATAGTAAGCAGCCTAAGCCCGTGTAAAAAGTGGCCGTTAAAGCACCATAGGGAACCAACTTTTCGTTCACGGCAGCTAAGCCGGCAGCTACACCACTCGTTGTTCCTATAACTCCACCATAGATCATGGCCGTATTTGGGTTGTCCAATCCAATTTTTTTGGCAATTAACGGAGTGCCAACGGTTACTAGAATTGATTTTATTACTCCAATAGCGATACTGATGGCAATAACATCAGAACTGGCACCCAAAGCAGATCCGGTAATAGGCCCAACCACAAAAGTACAAGCCCCCGCACCAATGGTGGCAAAGCTGACAGAATCAGTATATCCCATTAGATAACCAATGGTTCCTCCCATAAAAAAAGAAAGAAAGACACCAAAAAAAAGAGAAAAAACCCCTATAACTCCTGCTCGCTTAATTTCTTTAATTTCTGCTCCCATAGCAGTAGCCACTATTGAAAAATCCCTCATCATGGAACCACCCAAGAAACCCATTCCTGCAAAAAGAGGAATATCGGCTATCCCTTTTTTACCCCCAAAATAGGCTAAAACCAAACCTGCAGTAATTGCAATTGCGGAACCTGGTATTCTATCATTAGTAAATTTTTTGGCGATCCAAAAAGAGCAGCCAATAATAATTCCAACTACTAAAAATGAAAATATTAAAGAATTTTTGTCAATCAGATTTTGTATTATTTCCATTTTAATTATTTATGTTTCAATTTATTTCCAAGTTTAACAATAATCGGGATGCATAGAAAACTAATCACCGTACCAATAACTCCCACAAAAACGGCAACCCACCCCCCGGTCAAGGCCCCTTTTACGTTCTGGGTGGCAGACATGGCAACCACTACCGGAATATACATGGCACTCCAAAATAAAATACCTCTTTCGGGTTTTTCGGTCATAAACCCTCTTATTTTAAGACTGTGACCAAAAATCATAAGGAGAAACATAGCAAATCCTACTCCACCAACATTGCTGTCCATTCCTAATAATCCTCCCAAAAGCTCTCCGAATAACTGCCCGACCAAAAAACAAGCGCCAAGTATGGCAACACCATATATTTTCATTTTTTTCTCTTTTAAATTAATTAATTTTCACCATTCTAATCGCATTCAAATAGGTCTTCCCATCCTTGCTTGCATCAAATTTAATGGTAATTCCTTTGCCGTCTTTGACCTTAACTTGAGTGCTTTTTATAATGGCTCTTTCCGATCCTATTTGGTTGGGAATATCAAAATTTTGGAGTACCCTATTTCCATTAACAGCAACATCAAAAATATAATTAGTGGCATTTTCATAAGTTGAAGTATTGCCTAAATTATAAGCCAATGCCTCTTTTTGAACTAGAGGAATAAGATGCGCCCAATAAAAATAAATTTCATATTGCCCGTCCGGGACATCTGCTTTGAACGCTTCAATTCCGTTGCGTTGTGTTTGAAAAATGGGATCTTGGGTAGTATTTATAATATCCAATTCTGAGGCTGGCAATTCGCCATATCTTGTTTTAGTTTTAAAAGGTTTGCCACCAATATACCCCCAACTTCCTTCAGAATAGGGTTGTTCCGGAATCCAGCAAACTTCAGCCACTTTATCTTCAAAGTACCGATTGGATCCCAACATCACATTTAATGAGGTAAAATCAGCCTCTTGCAGTTTTTTTGGAATCAACTGAAAATTAGTTTTATAAAAATCAACTGCTTCTTTTCCTTCATTTTTGGCCACCGCTTTCAAAATATTGGCTCCGCCAACAAATGGAACTGCAACGCTAACAACACCGTTTATGGGACTAAATAAACCTAAAAATGTCGTGTTTAGCGTGACTTCCACTTTTGGTAAATTACTGTAAATAGCTACCGATTGTGAACAAATACCAGATTCAGTTTCAACTCCCGCCCTGCTTGACCATGTAGTGGAACCTATTGCCACAAAAGGTTTTTGGAGTAAATTGGCTTGATACAAGAAATAGGTATCTTTCTTTTCGCGATTTAACCCTGTTATGCCTTTATTATTAACATGAGGAACTGCAGCAGCACGGCCTTCTGAGTAAAAATCATTTAAGTTCCAAATTGCGGCTCCGGAAACAAAATCTCTTTCCTGAATCGCTTTGTAATAATGCTCGTGAAACAAATTCCCATATTCAACAGTATAATCAAATCGCTCCGGTAAGTAGGAATGCAATCGAGAATCTACATCGGCTCCATATTCAGTAATGATAAGAGGGGAATTAGGATATTGCTTGTGAAAATCATCCAAATAGTCGTCAAATCCCGAAAATATACCGCTGTACCATCCTTGGTATAAATTCAGACCCACAATTTTAGGGATTTCATACAATCCTGCCTCTTTATAGGATTGTATTGAACCGTGACACGGAATCAATGTATATCGATTGGGGTCTAAATCCCGAATTAATTTCTCGATTGCTTTGGCTTGTCTGTTCACTTCTTTGCAATAAGCGACATGCCGAACAGGGTCTTTCTTGAAAGGCGGACGCAGCATAATCTCGTTCATGTAGGCCCAAGTAACCAGTGAGGGATGGTTGAAATTTTGCTTGACCATTTCTTCGGCCATATGTAATGAATTGTTCAAAAAAGTGTCATTTTCAGTGATGGCATTGACAATTGGAATTTCAACCATGGCAACAATACCCAATTTATCACAAAGATTCAAGATGTTTTGATCTTGGGTGTAATGAGAAATTCGCAAAAAATTACAGCCCATTTCTTTTATCAAATTCATATCCCGAACGTGCATTTCATCCCGTAGTGCATTTCCTAATCCTTCGTACATCTCATGCCGGTTGACACCAATTAATTTTAACTGTTTTCCGTTCAAATAAAAACCTTTATCCACAGTAAATTCAAACCAACGCAAACCAAACGTATTTTCTGTTTCCTCAATTGTTTGGTTGTTTGTATCCACTAAACTTGTTGTAATCGTATATAGTTGGGGTGAATCGGGCGACCATAATTCCGGACTGTTAATTTTTATGGGTTTTGAGACAAAAGTTTGGGTTTCACCTGCCTTCAAAACTAATTTAGCAGAAGTGATGATTAAAACTTTGCCGTTTGGATCACAATATTTCTGAACAATACGAATCGTTTTCCTTTCTGAAAGTGTATTTTTAATTAAGGCTTTCACCTCAACAACCGCCTCTTTATCAGAAACTTTTGGCGTACTGACATATACCCCGGAAGAAGCAAAGTCATCCTTTGAAATGTGTATTGGCGTTGCAAAAGACAACGAAATGGGTCTGTTAATTCCCCCGAAAAAAGTATAATCAGCCGTTAAAGGCGGGATGTTTTCATCATAGGAATTATCAACTTTAATGGCCAATAAATTTGATTTTCCAACTTGTATGTATTTAGTAATATCAAAAGTAAAAGCCGTATTGCCTCCGATGTGCTTACCAACCCATTTTTCATTAATATATAAGTCAACCACTTGATTAGCCCCTTCGAAATTAATCAGGGTGTTTTTACCCTTGGCTTCATCGCCGATAAAAACAGTTCTACGGTACCAGCAAGCCCCACGAAAAAAACCGGGGGTTTCATCAACCGCATCTCCACTATTCCAGGTATGGGGAATCGAAACTGTAGACCAATTTTTATCAGAAAAACTAGCTTTATAACTCTCCGAAGTGTCTTCTTTAGAAAATTTCCAAGCTTCATTTATCGTATAATTAGTTGCCTGAAATTGATTGTTTTGTTGAGCGAAAAGTGGCGTAAAGCAAATCATCCCGTTTAAAAAAAAGAGAATTGATAGGCTATAAAAATTATTTCTATTCAGAATTGACATGGTGCAAATAGATTTTATTCGATGATTATATTTTCCCAATTGTCTGTTCGAAATGGCGATGCAGGCAGATTCTCCTCGTTGAAAAGATTGGCTTTATCAGTGTTATTCCAGGCATATCGGACTGAAACTGGAGATTTAACTAATGGTGAAAATACAAATAATTTATTGTTTTTGATATAAGCCTGCGCTTTTACGAATTTTCTGTCTGTACTGGCAATGAAAATATCATTCAAAGTTTCTCCTTTAAAATAAATGTCTTCACCATATTCAAAACTGATTGCTATGGTATCCTTCTTCACAGTATACTTTTTATACAATGGGCCGCAAAAATCGATGTCTTTTTTATAGGATTTTGCCAAAGCAATATTGGCCAATCTCAATCCATACGGTATTTTATAGGGATAATGAAGGTCGTTTAAATCCCCAATATCCATCGTTGGACACATGGCAGAATTGGGAATTTGCAAGGTTTTCAATTGGTTTTCCCTGATTATGGACGCCAAGTTACTGTCATTGTATTTATAGGTACTCAATTGCAAAAAATAAAATGGTAAATCGGCACGATTCCAATGTTGCCTCCAACCGGTAATCAGGGATTTCATTTGTTCAAAATACTCATTTGCCCATTCCCTGTTAGAAGTGCCTTGATACCAAACAACTCCTTTTATGGTATAGGGAATCAAAGGCGCTACCATGCCGTTATACAAAACCGAAGGCCGTCGATGTGGCCTGCTGGTCATATAAAGCGATTGCGGTTCTTCCATTTTT
>JBIKPM010000118.1:0-6569 GCA_044357435.1 Flavobacterium sp.
TGATGAAGGCTCTGAAAAATATACTTGTCGGATTCCTTGTCAGTTTCTTAGGCTCTATACCTTTGGGTTATTTGAATGTAGTAGGCTTTGAAATCTACAATCAACATAGTCTAAAACCTATGCTTTTGTACTTATTTGGTGTTGTTTTTGTTGAGTTTTTTGTAATTTATTTCACTTTGTTTTTTGCCAATGTATTGGCGGAAAATAAAAAAATAACCAAGTATATCCAGGTTTTTTCGGTAGTGTTTATGTTTGTTTTGGCTGGAGTTTTCTATTTTAGCTCAAACTCAAATACTGATTTCTCCACTTCTTTTCAATATTCGCCTTTTATTTTAGGAATAGTATTGAGTTGTTTAAATTTTATTCAAATTCCTTTTTGGACGGGTTGGAATTTATATCTTTTGAACGGAAATTATATTGAAATTTCAAATACAAAAAAATATTTTTATGTCATTGGAACTACGCTTGGAACCTTTTTCGGAATGTTAATTCTCATTCTTTCACTTCACTATTTTGCGGCAAATGTCAAATTTATAGCGAAATATTTGATGCAAATCATTATTCCGTTAGTGTTTTTAGTACTTGGAATTTTTCAGGCAATTAAATTTTATCACAAGTATTTGAAATAGGTTTCCATTCTTTTGTTTTAGTATCTTTACGACTATAAATTCACATATGAAAAATATCATCATCACAGGAACTTCAAGGGGTATTGGTTATGAACTGGCTTTACTGTTTGCCAATGCCGGTTACAATGTATTAGCGGTCTCCAGAAAAACGCCTCAAGTACTTATTGAAAACCAAAATATCACTTGCCTCTCTGTCGATTTATCTGATGAATCCGAAATGGAGAAAGTTGAGAATTTTCTTTCTCATTCATGGTCAACTGTAGATGTAATAATTCATAATGCTGGGAGTTTGTTGTTAAAACCTTTCTCGGAAACCACACAAGCCGATTTTGAAAACATTTATAAAGTCAATGTTTTTGGTGTGGCCAATCTGACCCGTGCTTGTTTGCCATATTTGCAAAAAGGAAGCCACGTGGTTACCATAAGTTCGATTGGAGGAATTCAAGGAAGTTTGAAATTTGCTGGATTGGCAGCATACAGTTCCAGTAAAGGCGCCGTGATTACCTTATCGGAATTATTGGCAGAAGAATACAAAGAAAGAGGAATTGCATTCAATGTTTTGGCACTTGGGGCTGTTCAAACTGAAATGTTGCAAGAAGCATTTCCGGGTTATGAAGCACCAATTACCGCAAAAGAAATGGCTGATTATATTTTTGATTTTGCCTTGGCCGGGAACAAATATTATAACGGAAAAGTGTTGCAAGTTTCTTCAACGAATCCATAATTCAACTAACTTTTTGCCTTCTCGAGTGGAGTCGAGAGATTTTTATAAATGAGCGAAACACTTTCTAAATATCTTCCAGAACACGCCGTAAAACCTGTTTTCGAACTGATTGTGGCTAACGAAGTTCATCTTAAAATCGTGAATGAGCGTGTAACTCGACATGGTGATTATCGAAAGGGATTGAGCGGAAAACACGAAATTACGGTCAATTCCAGTTTGAATAAATACAAGTTTTTGATTACGTTGGTTCACGAAATTTCTCATTTGGTGGCTTTCGAAAAATTTGGACGCAGCATCAAACCACACGGAAACGAATGGAAATATTCCTTCCAACGATTGATGATTCCATTTATTCGTCCTGAGATTTTTCCGAATCATTTATTGCCATTATTGGCAAGACATTTCAAAAATCCTTCTGCAAGTAGTGACACGGACGCCACATTGGCATTGGCACTCAAACAGTTTGATGCACAAAATGATAAAAACCATATCTTTGAAATCCCTTACGGCAGTATTTTCAGGATTCACAATGGCAAGATTTTTAAAAAAGGTGCTTTAAGGACGAAACGTTTTGAGTGTTTGGAAATAAGTTCAGGAAGAACCTATCTTTTTAATCCAAATGCTGAGGTAGAATTATTGCCGAGTTGATTATATTTGTCATATTAGTAGAAATAGAGATTGCTTCGCTCCAGAAGCAATCAGAATCCCAAAGACCATGAATAAAAATTATTACGCAATCATAATGGCTGGAGGAGTTGGATCCCGATTTTGGCCAGTAAGTACAACCGAATTTCCAAAACAGTTTCACGATATGCTGGGTGCGGGTGAAACCCTAATCCAGAAAACATTCAGCCGATTGTCAAAATTGATTCCTGTTGAAAACATCCTGATTTTAACCAACGAAAAATACAATTCGATTGTTTTGGAGCAGTTGCCAATGGTGAAACAAGAGCAAGTTTTACTCGAACCTGCCATGAGAAACACGGCTCCGTGTATTTTATATGCTTCATTAAAAATTAAAAAACAAAACCCAGACGCAGTTATGGTAGTTGCACCAAGCGATCATTGGATTGAAGACGAAAATGCCTTTGCCCAAAATTTGAAACGCTGTTTTGATTTTTGTGCCAAAGAAAATGCCTTGATGACTCTCGGGATTCAACCTACTTTCCCCAATACGGGTTTTGGTTATATTGAATTTGATAAAAAAGATACTAATTCAATAAAAAAAGTTTCCCAGTTTCGTGAAAAGCCAGATTATGAAACCGCAGAATCCTTTCTGCAAAGCGGCAATTTTTTATGGAATGGCGGCATTTTTATTTGGAGTGTTAAAGCGATAACTGAGGCTTTTGAGAAATTTCAACCGCAAATGAATGCCTTATTCACTAAAGGCCTAGAAAGTTACAATACTGTCGATGAAAAATCTTTTATCGCTGAAAATTATGCTCTGGCAGAAAACGTTTCCATTGATTATGCCGTGATGGAAAGTGCGAAAAATGTGTATGTCCTTCCCGCTACTTTTGATTGGAATGATTTAGGGACTTGGGGTTCCTTGCACGAGAAATTACCGAAAGACGAAAATAACAATGCCGTTGTAAATGCAACTGTTTTGTTGAATAATTCGTCGAGTAACATTATCAGCACATCCAAAGACAAAGTAGTGATTATTGATGGTTTGGAAGATTTCATCATTGTGGATAAAGACAATGTCTTACTGATTTATCCCAAGAGCAAGGAACAGGAAATAAAGGGAATTGCCAGTCAACTAAAAAAATAGGAATTAAAACTTCTCTTTTTTTATTCTTTTAAGTAGGCTTCTCTAACTTTTCGGAATAACTTTGAGGAATATACAAAGTCAACAATAGCGGCATTATCAGTTCTGAAAATGTCTTCTTTTGTTCCTTCCCATTCTTTAATTCCGTTTTTTAGGAACAATATATTTTCTCCAATTTCCATAACGGAATTCATGTCATGGGTATTGATTACGGTTGTAATGTTATATTCTTCGGTAATTTCCATAATAAGATTATCTATTAATATGGCGGTGTTTGGATCTAATCCTGAATTGGGTTCGTCACAAAACAGATACTTAGGATTGTTTACAATGGCGCGAGCAATAGCAACGCGTTTTTGCATTCCTCCCGATATTTCCGAAGGTAATTTATGATGTGCATCGACAAGATTAACCCTTTTTAAAACGAAATCTACACGCTCCTGGATTTTTGCATTATCATCATTAGTAAACATTCGCAAGGGGAATCCAACATTTTCTGAAACAGTCATCGAGTCAAACAAGGCGCTACCTTGAAATACCATACCGATTTCGGTGCGAAGCTCTCTTTTTTCCGCTGAATCAAGATCAGAATAGATCCTGCCGTCAAAAGAAATAGTTCCCGAATCAGGAGAATGGATACCCAATAGGCTTTTTAACAGTACAGTTTTCCCCGAGCCACTTTGTCCAATTATTAAATTTGTTTTACCGGCTTCAAAAACACTCGAAACGCCTTTAAGCACCTTGCTGTCGCCAAATGATTTTTCAATATTTTTTATTTCTATCATGACCCCAGTAACAGTTGCGTTAATATATAATTAAAAAGTATTATGGTGACTGATGTCCAAACGAATGATACGGTACTCGCTTTTCCCACTTCGAGTGCGCCACCTTTCATGTAATAGCCATGAAAAGAGGGGATTGTTGCCAATAACATGGCGAAAATCAGCGTTTTTATAAAGGCATAAGTAATGTGAAACGGCACAAAATCGATTTGTGCTCCATTGATGAAATCTGCACTTGATGTGAAACCTCCATAAACACTAGCCATCCAGCCTCCAAGAACACCTAAAAACATACTTATTCCAATGATAAAGGGGTAGATAAGCAATGCAATAATTTTTGGGAAAATAAGGTAATTCAAGGAATTTACCCCCATAACTTCTAGGGCGTCAATTTGCTCTGTGACCCTCATGGTTCCTATGCTCGATGTGATAAAAGAACCCATTTTTCCCGCCATAATTATGGAGATGAAAGTAGGTGCAAACTCTAATATAACAGATTGTCTTGTGGCAAAACCAATAATGTATTTTGGGATTAATGGATTGGTCAAATTCAAGGCTGTTTGTATAGAAACAACACCACCCACAAAAAAGGAAATGAAGGCCACAATTCCGAGTGAGCCAATAATAAGATCTTCAATTTCCTTAAAGATAAGCGGCCTCATCATAGACCATTTAGTCTGTTTGCTGAAAATTTCTTTAAGCATTAAGAAATACCTTCCTATCTGCGATAAATAACGGATGAGCATCATAGTTTTACAAATATTAGCGAAAATAGTTATAAGTTATGAGTTATGAATTATGAGTTGAAATTTTTTTCAAAAATAGAGTTGTCAAACCAATTTTTCTTTCATTTTCTGAAAACGATACTTTCGTATGAATTTAGCTTGTTCCTCGGTTACTAATAAAGGAGTTTTTTCCCTTTTGGCTTTCCAAAAACCTTGAATGTAATCTAAAAAAAGGAACGGTTTTTTCTTCATCATGGCCAGTTTTGCCGAAGCAATTGCGGTTATAAAAAATCCGTAACCCAAGGTGTAAAAGGCTTCGCCTTGTTTGTAACGAGCTGTTTTATTGTAGTTGGCTCCTGTTAGTTTTAGGTGTTTTACGATTAATGAAGAATCGGTTATTACTTTCCAGTTGTAAAATTTAGCTAGTAATTCGTCAACGGTATCCCAGCCCATCGCGGGTTTTAAGTTTCCCATTTGTTCGAAAAATGGTTTTCTATAGGCTTTAAATGCGCCTCGAATATGGTCTTTGTCAGTCAGGTTTTCTAAAATCCAATCGCCATTTTTTTCGATGTAGGCAAATCCTCCTGCCATGGCTACCTCTGCATCTTTTTCGAAAATAGAAGCGATATGTTCAAAATAATGGTTAGGTAAAATTAAATCGGCATCTAGTTTAACAATGAAGTCGTAATTAGAATCCAAGGTTTCAAAACCTTTGTGAAAAGCCTGTATCACTTTGCTTCCCGGTAAATGAATCGCTTCGGAAGTTTTATTCACTAACGTAATAAATGGATTTTCTTTGGCAAAAGCCAATACAATTTCGGCAGTTTTATCGGTTGAGTTGTCATTGACCACGACTACTTTTTTGGGTAGCAGCGTTTGTGAAACTAAGGATTGCAATGTCAAAGCCATGAATGCCTCTTCGTTGTATGCCGGAATGACGATGTAGTATTTCATAACTTTTAAAATTCCAAATTCCAACTATTTCAATACGCTCTTATTGGAATTTGGGAATTCATTTTTGGGATTTGCCTTTAGGCTTTTTCAGCGTAAACAATATAGTATCTCGGCGTAATCAGTCTTAAAAAAGGGCGAAAGCCAATTTTTTTGACCGGATGTGTGAATTTCTCCCTGTCGACTATTTTCCAGCCTGTTTTTTCTAAAAGCCAATCCAATTGCCAATCTTCAAATTCATGGTAATGCCTGTCCCACATATCGGTTTTGCTGCGATATGCCGGTGAAAACCACAATCGCAATGGGATTGAAATCAAAAGTTTATCACATTTCACATTTTCTAATACGGTGAAGGGATTCAACAAATGTTCAAAGATTTCAAAAGCCGTAAAAACAGTATATTTTTCGTTTTGTAATGCGGTTTGATTGTTGTCTATGTCTTCACCAGTAGTGTTTTTTACGGTGTATCCATTTGCTTCCATTATCTTGGAAAAAGGGTTGGGAACACCCAAATCGAAAATAGTTTCGGAGGTCGAAATGTGTTTTTGTAAAAGTCCTAAGGTATGTTTAAATCTTTTGTTTGGAAATGTTTTCTCGTACATAGTCATTGCTATAAAGGAACTACTTTTCCGCCGTGGCGGAAGCAATCTCACGTTCTTGAGTTTGATTAGGTTGTAAACTTTGATTTTTAATATCGATAAACAAAGGCGTTGACGTTCATTCCGGCACCAACGGATGCAAATATGAGAATGTCACCTTTGTGAAGTTCTTGATTTTCGATTTTTCCGTGGATTAATAAGTCCAAAAGGGTAGGGACGGTAGCTACGCTGCTATTTCCCAACTCATGAATGCTCATGGGCATGATGTCTTTTGGGACTGATCTATCGTATAATTTGTAGAACCGGTGGATTATAGCCTCGTCCATTTTCTCATTGGCTTGATGAATCAGGATTTTTTTTACGTCGTCGATGTTTAATCCGCTTTTGT
>JBIKPM010000119.1:0-6515 GCA_044357435.1 Flavobacterium sp.
TTGAAACAGAAAGGATTCCCAGTATGTATGGCATGAATCGTATTCTTTCTGAAATAGGTTGGGCGGCTGTAGCCGTTGATGGGTTTATTCCACCCAATGCCTTTATGGAGTTTCAGGCTTATAATGTCTTGGTCATTGCTTCAGACATCCGTCAGTTGGAACATATCGAATATACGCCAGCACCCGATATTATTCATGAAGCTGCGGGTCACGCCCCCATTATTGCCAATCCGGAATATGCGGAATATTTACGCCGTTTTGGAGAAATAGGTTGCAAAGCGATTTCTTCGCATAAAGATTACGAACTGTATGATGCCATCCGGATGCTTTCCATTTTGAAGGAAGCCGAAGGTACATCGCAATTTGAAATTGATGCAGCTGAAAAAAAAGTAAATGATTTGCAAAACAATATGGGGGAATTGTCAGAAATGTCACAAATCAGAAACCTGCATTGGTGGACAGTTGAATATGGTTTGATTGGCACTTTTGAAAATCCCAAGATTTATGGTGCAGGTTTACTTTCCTCCATTGGTGAAAGTGTCTGGTGTATGACCGATAATGTTCGGAAAATCGCCTATGATATTTCGGCTGCCAATCAAAATTTTGATATCACCCAACCCCAACCCCAACTCTATGTCACCCCCGATTTTTCTTATTTGAGCATGGTTCTCGAGGAGTTTGCCAATACAATGGCCTTGCGGACCGGTGGATTGTCAGGAATCAGAAAACTGATACGTTCTAATGCTTTAGGAACCCTAGAATTGAGCACCGGAATTCAAATTTCGGGCCTGTTTACCAATGTAATTGAAGAAGAAGGGAAGCCCGTTTATATTCAAACCACCGGAAAAACGGCTTTGTCCTATCGTGAGAAAGAATTGGTTGGACACGGGACTAATTATCATTTGGGCGGTTTTGGAAGTCCCATCGGCAAACTGAAAGGCATCAACCTTGCCATTGAAAATATGAGCCCAAAAGATTTGCTTGCCTATGGTATTTATGAAGCCGAAAGCGTAACTCTTGAATTTGAAGGCGATGTTACGGTGAAAGGTGAAATAATCACCGGTTCGAGGAATCTACACGGAAAAATTATTTTGATACACTTTAAAAATTGTACCGTAACCCATCGAGAAACTGTGTTGTTTAGACCTGAATGGGGAACGTATGACATGGCGGTGGGGGAAAAAGTGGTTTCGGCTTTTTCCGGTCCTGCTGATTTAAACAGTTTTGACTTAATTTCCCACATTCCAACAAGTAAAACCATCAAGCCAAAATACAGTAAAGAACGCATTGATTTAGAAAATTTATACCAAAGTATACGAAACATAAGAGAAACAAACGACACACATATTCCCTTGCAACCTATTTTAAGGAAATTGCAATCCAATTATCCCAATGACTGGTTGTTGTCACTGGAAATTGTGGAACTTTTGAAAGAAAAAAAGGATTCAAAATTACTGCAAGAGGTCTTGAATCATCTTGAAAAATTAAAAGTAAAAAGACCCGAAATAGCCCATTTGATTACCGATGGACTCGAATTGATTTTTGAAAATTAATTCGAATGGCTATGTATTGTTGAATTTAATCCCAGGAAATTGCTTTTGAATAACTGCTATTCTATCCCGAAGTTTGGATAAAAATTGCTGATGACTTTCGGAATTGGCGTTAAAAGGGCGATGTGCAAATCCTTTTTGAATTGTTTCTACTTCATCCATGATAGAGAAAGCAGTTTCTGAAATGGATGTTTCCTTGAAACGTTCCCAGATATAATCAATCGCAACTCGGCTGGGGTGCAGCATGTCTTCGGCATAAAACCGATAATCTCTTAATTCGTCCATCATGATTTCGTAGGAAGGGAAATAGGTTGCAGACGGCAGATGACGGATGGCAGTTTGTAAGGCGGCAATCAGATGAGCCTTACTCACTTGGTTTTCTACAAAACCGTCTTTGATGTGGCGCACGGGTGAAACTGTAAAAATGAAAATGGCATTTGGATTTATGTTGTGAATAAGAGCAATGCTTTTTTGAATCGATTGTTCTATTATTTCAACCGAAAGTAATTCTTTTTTGAATTGCTTTTGTGGTACTTTATGGCAATTGGCAACAATCTCATTCGTTTCTATATTTCGATAAACCCAAGAAGTTCCCAAGGTAATTATAAGGTGTGAGGCATCGCTTATTTGTCTATTCGCTTGTTCGATTATTCCATTTAGACTATTGAGAAATGCTACTTTATTCGATTTACTTAATTCCGAATGCACTTCGTAACAATGCCAACTTTCATTATGGAAAAAAATATCATTTTCTTTATAAAATAATTGGCGTGTTATTCTGTAAACCAACTTTTCGATTGAAACGAGATTGAAAACAATCCCAAATGGATTGCAAGTGTTTTCGAACTTGAAATAATCGAATTTCTCGGCCATATTTACTGCAAAGCAAGAACCTAAAGATATAATTTTGGAATGATAATCAATGGGATGAACCGATTTTGAGATTGGTATTTTGGTGGTGAAGTTCATGGTTAAATGGTATTACCATTCAAAAATACAAAATAGGAATCAAATACTATTGGGAATTATATATTGCTTAATTATTCCCTATTTTTGCCATTCAAAAAATCAAATTAATGAACCTTCTTTATTCGTATCTAAAAAAACATAAGATCTTATTATTCTTCGCCCTGATAATGGCTGCTATAAATATTTGTTTCAGTCTGAGCGATTCTGTTATTACCGGTAAGTTGATGCAGGATTGTGGTGTTGGAATTGCGAAATACAAAGGAAACGAAATCGGTTTTGTGAGAGCGGTTGGTTTTTGGTTACTGCTGTCATTAGGAGCGGCTATGGTTTCGAGATTGACAAAGAATTTCCAGGATTATTTCACCAATATCGTTATCCAGCGAACGGGAGCCGAAATGTATACCGACGGAATCAAAAAATCGTTGGATTTGCCTTACGAAGATTTCGAAGATCAACGCAGCGGAGAAACCTTAAGCAGATTACAAAAAGTTAGATTAGATTCTGAAAAGTTAATTACCTTATCCATTTCACTGATTTTTCAAACTATAGTTGGGTTTGTTTTTGTTATTATTTACATCTCCAGAATTGATTATCGAATTGCCATTATCTTTTTGATTTCAGCTCCCATAATTGCGATTTTAAGTTCTTTTTTAGGTAAAAAAATAAAAAGCATTTCACGTCGAATAGTGACCCAAACCAATTCACTAGCGGGATCTACAACCGAAAGTTTACGAAATATTGAACTCGTGAAAAGTTTGGGCTTGACACAACAAGAAGAAAAAAGGTTGAATGCCAATACACAAAAAATACTGAGTCTTGAATTACAAAAAATTAGATTTATCCGCAGTTTGAGTTTTATTCAAGGCACAACAGTGCATCTTCTTAGAACTTGCGTGGTTTTTGCGTTGTATTACTTTTTGTTTGGTGACAAAATTTTGATTGGCGATTTACTGACAATGGTCTTTTTTACTTTTTTTATTTTTGGACCCTTGCAAGAATTGAGTTCGTTTATTATTGTTCGGAATGAGACCAAAATATCATTGGAAAATTTTCAAAATTTATTGAATGCAAAATCAGAATTCCGACCTGAAAATCCAAAAGCGATAGCGAAAATAGAATCCTTGCAATTTTCGAACGTTAGTTTTAAACACAAAACAGCGCATTATCCTGCTGTTGAAAATATTAATTTCACGATAAAAAAAGGAGAAACTATCGCTTTTGTCGGTCCGTCTGGGGCAGGAAAAACAACCTTGGTAAAATTGTTAGTTGGATTGTATCCGCCATTGGAGGGAGAGGTTTTGTACAATGCCATAAATTCAAATAAATTCAATTTGTTAGATTTACGTAAACAATTGGGATTTGTTACCCAAGATGCTCAATTGTTTTCGGGAACCATTAGAGAAAATTTACAGTTTGTAAAACCCGAAGCCACTGACGAAGAATTATTCGATGTCTTAAAAAGAGCCAGTTGTGAAACTTTGTTGCAACGTGCCCAAGACGGATTGAATTCGACTATCGGTGAAGGTGGAATCAAGGTTTCGGGCGGTGAAAAGCAGAGGTTATCCATTGCCCGTGCTATTTTACGAAATCCGAATTTGTTGATATTTGACGAAGCGACATCGGCTTTAGACTCGATTACAGAAGAAGAAATTAACTCCACTATACGAACTATTTCTGATACTAATAGAATTACGGTTTTAATTGCACACCGACTTTCCACGATTATGCACGCCGATAAAATATTTGTTTTAGAACAAGGTAAAATTATTGAACAAGGGAAACACGATGATTTATTGGTAGAAAAAGGTTTGTATTATGCGATGTGGAGACAGCAAATCGGGGAGAGAAAGTAAAAAATCAGGCATGAAAATTATTAATTACGAATCAAAATTTTGGCAACACTGTTCAAAGCTTCCTGAATTCCAGCTATGTTTTTACCTCTTCCAGACGCGAAAAAGGGTTGTCCGCCACCTTTTCCATCAATATATTGTCCTAATTCATTGATTATCATATTTGCATTTAAACCTCTTCTTTCAACCAATTCTTTAGCAATATAACAATGAATATTTGGCAAACCATCTTCAATAGAAGCTAAAACGACGAATGAATTTGGTTTTGCGTTTCCCAATGCTTGCGTTAAATCTTTGGTTGCACTCATAGATAAATCCACATGTCTATCTAAAACGTTAACACCGTTGATTTCATGAAATTCCGAAAGCAATTTATTTTTTAATTCTTCAATTTTTTCTTTTAGTAATTGCTCGATTTGTTTTTTTAATTTAGCATTTTCGTCCTGTAATGAATGAACGGCTTTCAAAATGTCTTGCGGGTTTTTTAATGCTTCTTTTACGTCGTCTAAAATGTTTTCCTGCAAAGCAAAATGTGCTTTAACAGCATCGCTGGTTATGGCTTCAATACGGCGAATTCCAGCAGCGACTGCTCCTTCGCTAACAATCTTGAAATGCCAAATCTCGGCAGTATTTTTCACATGAATTCCGCCACACAATTCCATACTGTCTCCAAATTTTATGGCACGAACACTATCGCCATATTTTTCTCCAAACAAAGCTATGGCGCCTTCTTCAACCGCCTGTTTAAAAGGGATGTTTCGTCTTTCAATTAAAGGCAATTGCTCCTGAATTCTTGCGTTTACAAAATCTTCCACTTGCTGAATTTCATCGTCTGACATTTTTGCAAAATGGGAGAAATCGAAACGCAAATGTTTCGGGTTTACTAAAGACCCTTTTTGTTCGACATGTTTTCCTAAAATCGTTCTTAAAGCCAAATGCATCAGGTGCGTCGCTGAGTGATTTTTAGAAGTCAAACTCCGCAAATCCTGATTTACTTTTGCAACAAAACTGTTACTAACGTTTTCAGGTAATTTTTTTGCAAAATGAAGAATCAGGTTATTTTCTTTCTTGGTGTCAATAATTTCAATAGCTCCCTCTCCTTTGGAGAGGGTTGGGGTGAGGATTCCTTTATCACCAACTTGCCCTCCGCCTTCTGGATAAAATGGTGTGGCATCCAAAACAATTTGGTACAAAACACCGTCTTTTTTACTGTCAATTTTTCTGTAGCGTGTAATTTTGACCTCATTTTCGACTTGGTCATAACCTACAAAACTTTCGGTATTGCCTTCCACTAAAATCGTCCAATCATCGGTAGACATTTCAGAAGCCGCACGCGAACGTGATTTTTGTTCTTGCATGGAAGTATCAAATTCAGATTCATTGAAAGACATATTCTTTTCTTTCAAAATCAAAGCTGTTAAATCTTTTGGAAAACCAAAAGTGTCATACAATTCAAATGCTTTTGCCCCTGAAACTTCCGACCCTTTTGTTTTTACAATTACGTTGTCTAGCAATTGCAATCCTTGATCTAATGTTCTTAAAAAAGAAGCCTCTTCTTCGCGAATCACATTGGTAACCAATTGTTGCTGTGATTTTATTTCTGGAAAAAACTCGCCCATTTGAGTGGCTAACACTTCAACCAATTGATAAATAAAAGGTTCTTTGGTATTTAAAAAGGTGAATCCATATCGAATGGCACGACGTAATATTCTACGGATTACATAGCCCGCACCAGTGTTAGAAGGCAATTGTCCATCGGCAATGGCAAAAGCTACGGCGCGAACGTGATCCACAATAACACGAATGGCAATATTGGTTTTGTTTTGCTCTTCTTGTATTGACAAGTCTCGACTTGTCATTGCATCGTTGGAAGTATATTTTAATCCGGTAATTTGCTCCACTTTTTCAATAAGTGGCATAAAAACATCAGTGTCATAATTGGAAGTTTTTCCTTGTAAAGCCATACAAAGTCGCTCAAACCCCATTCCGGTATCGACGTGTCGCGCTGGCAATTTTTCTAAAGAACCATCGGCTTTTCGATTGAATTCCATGAAAACGTTATTCCAAATTTCAACTACCTGAGGATGATCATTATTAACAAGGCTTTTCCCGGAAACTAGTGCTTTTTAATAATGATCATCCTCAG
>JBIKPM010000120.1:0-6491 GCA_044357435.1 Flavobacterium sp.
CAATTGTCAGTCTGAGCCTGTCGAAGACCATTTGAAAGCACACTCCGACAAGCCTAGTGTGACAGAAGCTTCAGCATTTAGATTGAGTTTACAATTGTCAGTCTGAGCCTGTCGAAGACCATTTGAAAGCACACTCCGACAAGCTCAGTGTGACAAATTGCAACCAATTAGCGATAAAAAAATAATGACACCCAACGGGTTATTTTATATTTCTACTTGCTGGTACAACTTCCCCAGATTCTGGGCTCCAGGGAATGAATTTGACCCACAATATTGGCAAAATAAAAAATAATTAAAAAAAGTTTGGCCAAATGTGGAAAACCGAAAAATAATTAAAAATAGATTAATTAGTTTTGCGGACAATTGTTTAAAAGCCCAGGTTTGAATTATTGTATCACTTTTTGATGATACTGAAAGTTAGGGATTAAAAAAGTCAGTGGAATGAAACGAAGCACCGCCAGGGGGTTTCAAAGAATTGCTATTTAAAAAATGAAGAACAGGTATAAATTTGGTTTTATTTTCTTTTGCATGCTAGAGGATTTCTTGGCTATTAGCATTGGAACCGTATTATTTTTTAAAATCACCCAAAAAACTGGTTTTTATTCGGGTAATTTGACCCTAATCGATGGGATGGGCATCGCCCTTTTTTCGTGGTTGATTCCCGCGATGTATTTTAGATTGTACCAATTGGAAAACACGTTTAATTTGTATGCGTTCTATCGCAGTACTTGGCGCACGTTATTGGCCTATTTTGTCTTCTGGCAACTTTGTTTGGTTGTATTTCGATTGAATTCCCCGCAAATAAACCTAGAAAATGCCACGATATTTCATATTTCTTTTTTGGTTTTTTATTTTTTTGCATCTCGGGTTGCGTTCACCTGGATGTTGATGAATGTAAAAAAATGGATTAAAAATAGCCATACCATTGCCATTTGGGGGTTTAATAAAACCAGTATTGATTTAGCCGAGGAGCTTGAAACCAATTCCTATTTAATTGATTTTATTGGAATTATAAATGAAAATTCAGAAGAGGATTATAAGAGTAAAAAAGAGTTTGAAAAAGCCCTTTGCGACGCTATTGTTTCGGCTTCAAGCGCTAACATCAATGAATTGTATGTGGTAAGCAAACCCATTTTTATTCAAGATTTGAATCTGTTTTTTGAACTTGCCGATCGGTATTGCATCCGTTTGAAATTTGTGCCCGATCTTTCCGGAATCTCCAAAAGATCCTTTATCGCCACCCATTTTAACAATTTCCATGTTATCAAACCTCGAAACGAACCCCTTCAGGAAGCCTACAATCGCCTTTTAAAACGGATTTTCGATATTGTTTTTAGTGTGATCGTCATCACCTTGTTGCTTTCCTGGCTGTATCCACTATTGGCCATTATTATTAAAAAACAAAGCAAAGGCCCCGTTTTATTCAAACAACTCCGTACGGGAAAAAAGAATGAATCCTTCTGGTGTTATAAATTCCGAAGCATGCAAATGAATACACTTAGCGACAGCCTGCAGGCACAGAAAGGCGATCCTAGATTAACACCAATAGGCCGTTTTATGCGTCGTACCAGTATAGATGAATTACCGCAATTTTTTAATGTTTTATTAGGAAACATGAGTGTGGTCGGGCCTAGGCCACACATGATAAAGCATACGGATGATTACAACGAACTAATCAGTAATTTTATGGTGCGTCATTTTGTTAAACCGGGTATTACGGGCCTGGCACAAGTTTCCGGACACAGGGGCGAGACCAAAACAGTATTGCAAATGAAGCGTCGTGTGAAGACAGATATAGCTTATATGCAAAATTGGAGTCTCATTGGTGATCTAAAAATATGTATGTTAACTGTTATTATGTCCCTAAAAGGGGATGAAAACGCTTTTTAAACCCAAAACCAAATAACACATGAATATGGTCTATTATTTCGCAGGAGTGCTTTCAGGGGCAACCGTTGCCACTTATTTTTTAGGAAAAGAACTGTACAAAGTCTATATAAAAAATAAAGTGTATGAAAAAAAATTGGTTCGAATGGAAAAACTCAATAAAAAACTGCAAAGAAATTTTGAGTTTGAAAACGATAAAATAATCGCCTAGCCGATTTCGCTTTTTTTATTTTAGGAAATCAAATTGCCCTTTAACGGCGCCAAAAGCAACAGGTCAGGGAATGGTTTTATATGATGGATAGGGGTGTGTTAAATTAACATTAAATTAACATTAAATTAATCGTAAAAAGCCTAAATTTATGCTTAAAAAAATTATATTTGCAGATTTAAATTAGTCTATAGTAGCGTTTTCACTGTGAAAAACCGTTTTGTAACAAAAACGATTACAACATTTTAAAACCTAACTAGTAAACAAAATCAAATCCTTGTTTTAGTTCGATGCCATATTTGCTATGAACCAAAAAAAGCGATTACGATAATGAGAAAAAAAGGCAGGGTAAAATGCAGTATATCAAAATTAACGCTTGTATATTAAGTATTCCATAAAAGTGTATAAATACCTATAAATAGGAAGTGTATAACAAAAATAGACTACTATTTTTGTTTTGTTAAAAACAAATAATTTAAATCCTTACCATCGAAAGCAATTCATCATTTTATATATATAGAATACAATTATTGGAATAAATCCCCATTTTTTAATTTAATTGTAAAACAATAATTCCGTATGAAAAAAAATAGTTTAACGTTCTTTTTCACCCTTGCTTTTCTTTTATTACAAATAGCTGCAACAGCACAAACAGATACTAGGTTAGTCGCCTCAGAAACTGGTTTAAAAGAAGAGATTATAATCGTTCCAGCAAAAGAGGTAAAAGGCGAAAAACACGATTGGTCATTTGGATCAATTAACGGGCTAAAAACAATAAAAAGTCTCTTTATTTATGATCTTGGTTTAAACTTGACAAGATCTTTAGGGGAGGGTCAAAGAGTAAGTCTAGAATCTAGTTACCGGTTCAGTGATCCTAAATTAGCCCAAAGTTGGGGAAGAAGACCCATGAACATGAAGGCAGAAATAGCAACCTTTGTTGTTGGTGCGTCCTATGAATGGTTCCCTTTTGTTTTGGGTAAAAGAGGGAGTAGTGATTTTTTTCAGTCATTAAAAGTGATAGGTGGTTTTTGGTATGTGCACAATCCAGTATATTTCTTTGATACCTCACTGGCAGAATCGGTGCAATGGGATACGCTTACTTTTTCAATAGAAGAAGTGGGCTCTGTGTTCACCACCATTACTACGAACAAAGTGCAGCCCTTTTTGGGAGTGGGTTATGATCCTTTTTATTTGTACAAAAAAATTAGTTTTAGTCTGAAAGGAGGGGCTCTTTATCAAGGCCAGCCAAAAGTGGCTATGACAGCTTCTAATATGCTGGCGCCTACCGCGGGTCAAGCCTCAAAATTTCAAAGTAATTTAAGCGACTATCAAATCATCCCTTTTGCCCAAATGTCTTTACAAATCAATTTATAACCAATTCAATTTAATTTTAACACTATTTCTTTATGAAAAATTCTTATTTCAATTTTTGTGCTGTTGTGCTACTTGTCACAACACTTTTAGTAAACCAATCCTGTTCAAAACCTTTCGATGGAGTTGACGCTATTTTGACTAACAACCCCGTAGATTATGCCGTGAATATTCAAATTATTGACGCTAACGCAGTTCCATTACCTTCAGGCGTTACGCCATCGGTTTTTTTGACGGGAGATGCCATAAAAAGCGGTTTGATTTATACCAATGACAGCCAACGCATCAATGAAAATGAACTCTTGAGTACGACTGTGCTCAACAATGTGGTTTATTTAGCGGTAAAACCATTGACCGTAATTACAGTAAATAATCCATTGAAATTTACTATCAACGTGGAAGCGGCAGGTTTTGTAACCAGAACAAAAGATATTACGATAACGGCCAATGACAAAATACAAGCCATAAACCTTGGGTTGTTAAAATTAAGTGCTTTACCTGAAGGAGTTGAAGTCGTTAAAAAAGAAACACAAGTTGTAGGCGGAGCTCTTGCTAACAATTTGGAAATTTCAACACCGGGTCTTGCACCAGATGTTGTGGCCACTGTGCCGAAAAGTATTGTTTTTTATTCCTCTTTTGACGGGGCAACAACACCTGTTGCTGTAAATTCTTCTGACAAATTGGTAATTGATGTGACCTCTTTGAGTGCTAAATCAGAGGAGTCTGTGGCCAGTATTCCCGGAGGAATAACGGCTGCCACCACAACAACGAACGGGGTGGAGAAAGAAGTGTCTTTTATCGTGGCTGGAGCCATTGACATTAATGCCTATATCGGATCAACGGAGATTCATGACTTTTCCGAACCAATCCCTTTTAAAATTCAATTGGACGACCAAATTTTTAATCCAGGCACAAAGGGTACTATTAGTGCTGGCGACCAAATTCCGGTATGGAGCAGAAGCGACGATAGTCCTATTTGGAAAAGAGAGGGAGATGCCACGGTAAAATCGGCAGGAGGTAAATTATTTACAGATATTCAAGTAAGCCACTTGTCCACTTGGATGGTTGCCTATGGACAAGAAACATGCCCATCGCCAACAGTTTTGACGTACAATTCTAATGATACTGCAGAAGCCAACGTATTTATTAAGATTAATGTAAATGGAGGAACCAATCAAATTATTGATACCAAACAGTTGTCGCTGACTAACGGAGAAAAAATAACAATTGATGGTTTGCCAATAGGAGTAGATTTTACAGTGTCGATGTACAAAGGATCCTCGGATAATGGTACTTCTTTAGACCAAATAGAGGTAGCGGCCTGTTCGTCAACGGCAATATTAAATAACACGGTAGCCAATACGAATCCATCGCTTTACTTTGACTTGGAAACCCGCTGTCAGGATGGGACTTTCAGGTATTCTGGAGCTATTCAATTTAAAGCACAGGGTTCCGGACTTTGGGAATCTTTTACTTCATCAACAAATGGAAAATTGACAACCAATTTGTTAGAATGGGGTAAAACCTACGATTTCAAAATTGTATATAAAGGGGAACAATTTGTCAGAACAAAAACAGTAAATCTAGCGGATTTCACGCAAGTGGGTTCAGTTTATAACTATTCGTTGAAAACATTTTTCAGCACCCCTTCCAACTGTCAGTAGTGCCATCTGAAGGTAGTACCTGTTTCAAAATAGGATAGACCATAATAAAAACAACCATATTCCATAGTATAAATGGCTTATGGTTGTTTTTTTAGATTTAAAAGGCCAGATGTGCAATTAAAATAGCCATTCCATTTTGATGTTCTTCGCGTTTTGTGCTTCATTGGCATAAAAAGAAACCTTAAAATTACCGCGTATTAGCCTAGCAACAAATATCAAAATAGAGATTTTGGTATTTTTTAATAGGTGCGTTTTGCGAAGTTTGATTTTTGTCAGCCCTAATTTATGCTCCCTTTTTGTGAGACCGATTAAAAATCAGAATACTCCCTATTGGATTTTTAAATTACATAAATTCGCATTACTTTCGCCTAGGTTTATAGTTTACTTATTTATTTTTAATATTATTACTAATTGTACCTTTTATGACTTCAAAATCGTTTAAAATTAGCTTGTTACTGTTCTTGGGCTGCCTCTTTTTTTCTTGTACTTCCAAAAAAAATATTTCCTATCTTCAGGATATTGATACTGCAGTGGTTCTAGGCAGTGCCTTGGTTTATGAGCCCCAATTACAGGTGGATGATGTCTTAAGCATTACAGTGGCTGCCGAAAATCCGGAGCTGACCGCCATATTCAATTTGCCGGAGGTACAGGGTCTAGTAACGAATGCTATTGCACAAAACAGGTTAAAAACCTATTTAGTTGATAACGAAGGATATATTGATTTTCCGGTTTTGGGGAGGTTAAAATTAGCGGGATTAACCAAGAGCGAAGCCATAAAAAAAATGACGGTGGGTATCGCCGACTATATTAAAAACCCGATTATTACTATCAGAATACTGAATTTCAAGATTTCGGTCCTAGGCGAAGTGCAAAGACCAGGCAGTTTCCCGTTGGGGAGCGAACGCATTACTGTGCTGGAAGCCTTAAGCCTGGCGGGAGATTTAACCATTTACGGAAAAAGAAATAATGTTTTGTTGATTCGGGAAAGTGAGGGTGTCAAATCCTATCATAGGATAGATTTGACATCAACCCTATTTTTAAATTCCCCCTATTACTATTTGGCACAAAATGATATTCTTATTGTGGAACCCAATAATACCAAAGTAAATTCTTCGGTGGTAGGACCGAATGTTTCCGTAATTCTAACAGCGGTATCTATTTTAACCACTATTATGGCCTTGGTTATTAAATTATAACAAAAAAATCAAATGAAAAAAGATAAATTTTATTCCTATGAGGAAGAGGAAAACAACGAGCTAAACATCAAGGAACATTTTTACAAATATTTCTATTATTGGCCTTGGTTTTTGTTGAGTTTGTTTATTTGCATTTTAAGCTCCTATATATACCTCCGGTATAGC
>JBIKPM010000121.1:0-6478 GCA_044357435.1 Flavobacterium sp.
GAGATTTTGAAACAAAATCTTAACGACCCTTATACTGTTGAAAACCAAACTGCTATTATCTATGCAGGTTCTAAAAACTTGTTGCGTAATGTTCCTGTGAATAAAGTGAAAGAATTCGAAAAAGATTACTTGGAATTCTTGAACAACAAAAACAGGGCTACGCTTGATGCATTGAAAGCGGGAAAACTGACTGACGAAATTACAGACGTACTTGAGACAGCAGCTAAAGAAGTTTCAGCGAAATATAACTAATTAGTGAATAGTGAAAAGTGAGTAGTTTATACTATTCACTTTTCACGACTCACTCTTCACTATAAATAAAATGGCAAATTTAAAGGAAATCCGTAATAGAATTACTTCCGTTTCATCGACGATGCAGATTACTGCAGCGATGAAAATGGTTTCTGCTGCAAAGCTTAAGAAGGCGCAAGATGCCATCACGGCGATGCGACCTTATGCCGAAAAATTAACGGAATTATTGCAAAATCTTTCGGCAACTCTTGATGGAGACGTTGGAGGAGAATTCACTAAACAACGCGAGGTTAAGAAAGTATTGGTCGTTGCCATCACTTCAAACAGAGGTTTGTGTGGTGCTTTTAATACCAATGTAATCAAAGAAGTTAAAAACCGTGCCGATTATTACGCAGGAAAACAAGTAGATGTTTTTGCCATTGGTAAAAAAGGAAACGATATTTTGACTAAAACACTAACAGTTGTTGAGAATCAAAGTCACGTTTTTGACGCTTTGACTTTTGAAAACGTTACCAAAATTGCCGAAACATTGACCCAAAAATTTGTTTCTGGAGAGTATGACAAAATTGAATTGGTGTACAACCAATTTAAAAATGCTGCAACCCAAATCGTTCAAGTAGAACAATTTTTGCCGTTGGCTCCCATAAAATCTGATAAACCAGCTTCAAGTGGAGATTATATTTTTGAACCTTCCAAAGAAGAAATCGTGTTGACCTTGATTCCAAAATCATTAAAAACACAATTGTACAAAGGTGTTAGAGATTCATTTGCTTCTGAACACGGAGCGCGTATGACTGCAATGCACAAAGCAACAGACAACGCAACTGAGTTGAGAGACCAATTGAAATTGACTTACAACAAAGCACGTCAAGCTGCTATTACGAATGAGATTTTGGAAATCGTTGGTGGAGCGGAAGCTTTGAAAGGATAATAAAAACGTAGTTTTTCAAATCTTCAAAATGCGAAGCTTTGAAAGGATAGCCCCCTAGCCCCCAAAGGGGGAATTAGAATAGGAAGCCAGCAAACTTTGTTGGCTTTTTTGTTTTTTTATTCAAAAGAGTAATCCCAATTGATTAAATTTGTTTTTAAAAACTACAAAGATGGCAATAGTTACTAAGTTTTCGGATTTAGATTTGACCAAAACGTATAGTTATGCAGACTATTTGAAATGGCAATTTCAGGAACGGGTTGAATTGATAAAAGGTTTTATTCTAAAGATGAGTCCTGCGCCGAGTATGGTACACCAAAGAATATCAAGTAATTTAACGGGGTGTTTTTATGAAAATTTAAAACGAAAACCTTGTAATGTTTTCCAAGCTCCTTTTGATGTTCGTTTGCCAATACCATCAGCCAAAAAAGATTCCACAGTGGTACAGCCCGATTTGTGTATTATATGTGACGAAAGCAAACTTGATGCAAGAGGTTGTAACGGAACGCCGGATTTAATGGTCGAAATTATATCGCCAAACAATAGCAAACATGATGTGCATACCAAGTTTAATTTATATCAAGAGGCCGGTGTTAAAGAATATTGGATAATAGAGCCGAATGATAAAATAATACTGGTTTATACTTTAGTGAATAACGAATTTATAGGTTTGAAACCGCAGGTGGAAGGCGAAAAGATTAAAAGTCCCTTTTTACCGGAATTGGACATTGCTATTGAAGATATTTTTTATAAGGTATAAAAATAAATTTAAAAACCGAGAAGCCTTGAATGGATAATTTTTTTCGAATATAATATTAGAGTCCCGCGATTGCGGGACTTTTTTTGCCTTAAAAAATGAAACAAAAAAGAACGATTAGGGGTTCAATATGAGCCGAAAACAAAAGAATTAGTTATTTTTGTTTTAAAAAATAAAAAGCCACCATTGGGATTATATAAAAACCTTTTCAAACAAACTGCCATATACGGACTAGCTACGGTTTTGCCGCGTATGTTGAGTTTTTTGTTGGTAAGATTATACACGGGAATATTACCCACAGCAGAATACGGAGAGGTTTCCATCGTCTTGTCGTGGATGGTTTTTTTCAACGTGATTTTGTCTTACGGAATGGAAACTGCTTTTTTCCGTTTTTACAATTCCGAGACTGACAAGCAAAATGTAGTAGCCACCACCACCATTTCTATATTCTGGTCTTCCATTTTCTTTCTTTTCGGAGCTTTAATTTTCAGAAACTCTTTAGCAACATGGGCAAATGTTGACGTGCAGTACATCACTTATTCTATTTGGATTTTAGTGCTGGATGCACTGGTAATTGTGCCGTTTTCTAAACTGCGCGCAAACCAACGCCCTATAATGTATGCCGCAATCAAGATAGGAAACGTGATGGTTAATCTATTGTTAAACCTATTCTTCTTATTGTTTTTACCAAAAATAGCCGAAGCAAATCCTAATTCCTTTATTGGAAATTTATACGTCGAAAACTTCGAAATAGGATATATTTTCGTGGCCAATTTGTTGGCCAGTTTGTTGACTTTTGTCGTGCTTTCGCCAAATTACCTTTCCTTGGACAGAAAATTCGACAAGGTACTTTGGAAAAAAATGATGCAATACGGACTGCCTATTCTCGTAGCAGGAATCGCCTTTGCGATCAACGAGCATTTCGATAAAATTCTATTGGGTTATTTGCTGCCGGAAAACATTGCCAAATCCGAAGTTGGGGCTTATTCTGCCTGCTACAAACTCGGATTGTTTATGGTATTGTTTGCCACAGCTTTCCGTTTGGGAATAGAACCTTTCTTTTTCAGTCATTCCGGCAACGAAAATGCACCGCAGACGTATGCCGTCATCACCAAGTATTTCGTGATATTCGGCTCGTTAATTCTCCTTGGAGTGATTGTTTTTGCCGATATTTTAAAAATGATGTTACTCGACAAAGAATCCTATTGGCAAGCGATGAAAGTGGTGCCGCTAATCATTTTGGCCAATTTCTTTTTGGGCATTTACAACAATCTTTCCGTTTGGTATAAACTCACTGATAAAACCAAAATTGGCGCTTATATTTCCATTGTTGGTGCAATATTGACCTTGGTTTTAAACTATTTATTGATTCCAAAATACAGTTATTACGGCTCGGCAATTGCTACTATTGTAGCTTATGGAAGCATGATGTCGATTTCTTATTTCCTCGGAAATAAATATTACCCAATTCCATATGATATGAATAAAATAGGTGGTTATTTGGGGTTGTCCATCCTGTTTTCCGTTATTTCCTTCTACGGTTTTCGTGAAAACTACTTCGTCGGAATACCATTATTAATCGGTTTTATTTATTTTATATATCACAACGAGAAAGAGACTATTTTAGGCATTTTAAAACGAAATAAATAAAATTTTTATAGATTTCGGGCAAGTACGGACAAGTCGCGACTTGTCAATACGTCCCTACAACAAAACCATAAAAAATGAAAATCAACATCATCAACAAATCGCAACACGACTTGCCCAACTATGAAACCATAGCCTCTGCAGGAATGGATTTAAGAGCAAATCTAACGAAATCCATAACATTAAAGCCATTGGAAAGAACTATCGTGAAAACGGGACTTTTCATCGAATTACCCATAGGTTATGAAGCGCAAGTTAGACCAAGAAGCGGTTTGGCGGCCAAAAAAGGAATCACCGTACTCAATTCGCCTGGAACTGTCGATGCGGATTATCGCGGCGAAATTGGCGTGATTTTGGTCAATTTATCCAACGAAGCTTTCGTTGTCGAAAATGGGGAACGAATTGCCCAACTGATCATCGCACAACACGAGAGAGCTGAGTGGATTGAAGTCAAGGAATTATCCGAAACATCAAGAGGAGAAGGCGGTTTTGGAAGTACGGGAGTGAAGTAAATTCCTGCGAAGGCAGGAATCTTGTGAATTGAATTGATTTTTCAAAATAAATTAATAATAAGTGGTAACGATTTTCAGCCTTTGTAGAAATTTATGCAGTTTCCTGCCTTCGCAGGAATAAAGAAGAAAATGAAATTATGGTATGTTTATATAATGTCAAATAAACCCCAAGGTGTTATTTATGTTGGAGTTACCGATAATTTATTAGAACGAGTTAAGGAGCATAAATTAAAGATTTATCCAAATTTATTTACAGCTAAGTATAATTGTGATAAGTTAATTTACTTTGAAGAATGGGAAGATGGATTTGAAGCTACAATCCGCGAAAAGCAATTGAAAAAGTGGAAAAGAGATTGGAAAGTAAAATTAATCGAAGATATGAATCCAACTTGGATGGATATTAGTTTAAATTGGAATTTAAATTTTGACAAAATAAGAAATAAAGATTAATTTAAAAGATACCTGCCTTCGCAGGTAGTTGGAATTTTAGTATAAAAGATACCTGCATTCGCAGGTATTGGAAGTTTAATTTAAAAGATACCCGCATTCGCGGGCAGTTAGTATGAAAATAATAGTACCAATGGCTGGACGGGGTTCCAGATTAAGACCACACACCTTAACAATTCCTAAACCCTTAATTCCTATTGCTGGAAAACCAATCGTGCACCGTTTGGTCGAAGATATTGCGGGGGTTTTAAATCAAGATATCGAAGAAATTGCCTTTATTATTCACGAAAGTTTTGGCAAAAAAGTAGAAGAAGATTTAATTGCCATTGCTCAAAAGTTAGGTGCAAAAGGGACAATTTACTATCAAAACGAAGCTCTTGGAACAGGTCACGCCATTATGTGTGCCAAGGATTCTTTGAGCGGGCCGGCTGTTATTGCTTATGCCGATACTTTAATTCGTGCCGACTTTGATTTAGATCAAAACGCCGATAGCGTAATTTGGGTAAAAAAAGTAGATCAACCAGAAGCCTTTGGCGTAATCAACTTAAACGAAAAGAATGAAATAGTGGAATTGGTCGAAAAACCAGCGGCATTTGTTTCGGATCTTGCCGTTATCGGGATTTACTATTTTAAAGAGGTGGCCGTTCTGAAAAATGAATTGCAATTCGTATTGGATAACAATATTATTCACGGGGGAGAATACCAAATTAATGACGGAATAAAGCAAATGATGGCAAAAGGCATGAAATTTGTGCCGGGAGAAGTGGCTGAGTGGATGGACTGCGGAAACAAAGATGTTACGGTTGAAACCAACTCCAGAATGTTGGGCTTCTTGCACAATGATGGAGAGAATTTAGTGGATTATGATGTTAAATTGGAAAATTCAACCATTATTCCGCCTTGTTATATTGGGGAGGACGTGGTTTTGATTAATTCAACTGTGGGGCCAAATGTATCCTTGGGAAAGGGATGTCACGTAAGTAACAGTAATATAAAAAACAGTTTGGTACAAACCCATTCTCATATAAAAAATGCCAATTTAGACAATGCCATGATCGGGAATCACGCCAGTTTTGACGGCAAGTTCACCAGTATTAGCATTGGGGATTACTCGGTTTTGGAATAAAACAGGACTAAATCCAGTCTTACAAAATAGTCCGGGACTACGGCCCCATTGCGTAATGTGATAGTTCCAAAGGAACGGGATATATTGTAGCAACGGATTTTAATCCGTTGGTTATAGTTGTAGTGTATTTGAAAAAAATTAAATGAAAAAAGCGGTTTTAGTATTTTTATTCTTGGTTTTGCTTTGCAATCCAGCTGTGCTATTGGCACAAACTGAACCAGACCAAATCAAACCTGACACCGACAAATTTCAGGATTATTTTTATGAATCATTATTGCAAAAGGGGATTCAAAATTATGACAAGGCCATCACGGCATTGGAACAATGTTTAAAAATAAAACCGGATGATGCTATTGTGTATTTCGAATTGGGAAAAAACCAACTGGCATTAAAAGACTACAATAACGCCTACGCTTCATTCGAAAAAGCGACTCAAATTGATCCTAAAAATAAATGGTTTTGGCTGGGAATGTACGATGTAAGTTATCAAACCAAGGACTATAATCAAGCCATTATCACAGTACTCAAATTAATAGAATTTGACGGTGCTTATAAGGAAGATTTGACGTCGCTATACATGAACACCCAACAATTTGACAAAGCACTCGACCTCATTAATGAATTGAACGAGAAAGTGGGAAAAACCGAGAGAAGGGAATCCTACAAAATGCAGATTTTGTCTCAGGGGAAATATCAAAATGCCGAAATAGAAAATCTAATCGTGCAAATCAACAAAAACCCTAAAGAAGAATCCAATTATATTGCACTAATTCAATTGTATTCAGAGCAAAATGATGCTCAAAAAGCAC
>JBIKPM010000122.1:0-6464 GCA_044357435.1 Flavobacterium sp.
AAGTCTCTTTTGGCTCTACAAGATGAGTTTTGGGTGTTGTGGCGGCTTTTGAAAGTACTGCCTTTTTTGGAATAAGCAAGATGCTATTGGGTTTCAAACCACTTTGGGCATCCGGATTTAATTGATAAATAGCATAAGGAGTGACATTGTATTTTTGTGCAATTTGGCTTATGGTTTCCCCATTTTCCACCCTATGCTTATCATAGTTTTGTCCAAATACGGAACAAGCAACTATAAAAACAAAAATATAAAGGACTCTCTTAATCATAATGCTTCTCTTTTAAATTCAATGACAATTTCAATGGTGCTAAAAATACAAAAATCAATTTCATAATTGCTATTGAAATTGATTTTTGCTAACGCCTTTGTTTCTTTATTCCCACTCGATAGTTGCAGGCGGTTTTGAACTGATGTCATACACGACACGATTGACGCCTTTTACTTTATTGATAATATCATTAGACACTTTCATCAAGAAATCATAAGGTAAATGTACCCAGTCAGCTGTCATTCCGTCGGTGGATTCCACGGCGCGAAGCGCAACTACTTTTTCGTAAGTACGCTCATCGCCCATTACGCCAACGCTGTTCACGGGGAGCAAAATCGCTCCTGCTTGCCATACTTTGTCATACAATCCCCAAGATTTTAATCCGTCGATAAAAACTTTATCCACGTCTTGCAAGATTTGTACTTTTTCGGGTGTAATGTCACCTAATATTCGGATGGATAATCCAGGACCGGGAAAAGGATGTCTTCCCAACAATTCCGGATCAATTCCTAAAGTGGCTCCTACTCTACGAACTTCGTCTTTGAAAAGCATGCGCAAAGGTTCCACAATTTTTAATTTCATATAATCAGGCAAACCACCCACATTATGGTGCGATTTTATAGTTGCCGATGGTCCTTTTACCGAAACCGATTCGATTACGTCAGGATAAATAGTGCCTTGCGCTAACCATTTTACGTCTTTAATAAGGTGCGATTCATCATCAAAAACCTCGATAAATACACGTCCGATAATCTTACGTTTGGTTTCTGGATCACTAACTCCAGCCAATTCAGAAAGAAAACGATTACCAGAATCTACTCCTTTCACGTTCAATCCCATTCCTTTGTATTGGTCTAAAACACTTTGAAATTCATTTTTTCGAAGCAAACCATTATTCACAAAAATACAATAGAGGTTTTTGCCAATGGCTTGGTGCAATAAAACGGCAGCAACAGTAGAATCTACACCGCCAGAAAGTCCGAGAACCACTTTATCGTCTTTGACTTTTTCTTTTAATTCGGCCACCATTTCTTCGACAAAAGCGTTTGGCGTGAAATTTTGTGGAACGTGGGCGATTTTCACCAAGAAATTCTCCAACATTTTGGATCCATCCGTAGAATGAAAAACTTCAGGATGGTATTGAATGGCATAGGTTGTTTCTCCTTCAATTTTGTATGCGGCGAACTCCACATCGTGTGTGCTGGCGAGCTTAATTCCTCCTGTTGGTAACGCTTTGATGCTATCGCTATGGCTCATCCAAACTTGGCTATTTGGAGAAACGCCTTCGAAAAAAACTTCATCCTCTTTTATATAGGACAAGTTGGCTCTACCGTATTCTCTAGTGTTAGATGCTGCGACTTCGCCTCCACTGAAATGGGCTAAATATTGTGCTCCATAACAAACGGCAAGCATCGGTAATTTTCCTCTAATTTGAGATAAATCTGGATGTGGGGCATCTTCTCCGCGAACAGAAAATGGGCTTCCGCCAAGGATTACCGCTTTATAAGATGATAAGTCATCAGGAAAATGATTGAAAGGGAAAATTTCGCAGAATATATTTAATTCGCGAACTCTACGGGCAATAAGTTGTGTGTATTGCGATCCGAAATCTAAAATAAGTACGTTGTGTTGCATGCGCAAAAATACTTTTTATAATCGGAACTGAAAAATTGAATTTTGAAAAAAATTAAAATTACTCCTTAATGACAATCAATTTAATTTTAGTTCCTAAAGCTAAATTATTCCAATACTCATCGGTTATCGATTTACTGGTATCGTCAATCACGTGTATTTCTGCTGTATTCCCTCCAGAAGTTCCCTGGCTTGCCACAACAAATTCTACTTTATTTATCCCCTTTGATAAAGGAATTTTAAATTCTCCTAATTCATAGTTCAAGTATAGTTGAGATTGTATTAATTGATCATTCAAATATACATTAAATAAATCCCCGTCTATTTGAATAAAATCTCTGTAGGTAACAACCAATGAATTAGATTTCGTTCTAAAATCACCAAGATATCTATCTGCTCTATCCAGAAGACTATTATCCTCTTTCAGCCCTTCTCGAACCATTGTTTTATCCAAATCCTTAGTCATTTTATCTTGATAAACATCCCCCATTTTGTGCTCGAATTTATTTTTGGGTGTCATTGAAAAATGATTCTCAGGAGTACCTATTTCAAAAGCATTATTAGGTTTGGGCTTGGTTCCAAAAATCGTGGTTTCTTTAAACACATTAGGAGCTATAATTTTTGGCAAATCTAATTTTGGCAAATCCGATTTTACTGCAATTTCCTTTTTAGTGTTCGGTTTCGTATTGACACGTGGAATTGCTTTAAATTTTGTATTGAATTCACTCTGACCAAAGCTTTTTGGAACTATACACAGTAGAAGAATAAATAAAAGAATCTGCTTCATATCGTTTTATATTGACCAATCAATATTAAAAAAATTCAAAAATAATAGAAATCTATTTCCTGAAATCACAAAAATAACATAATTTAATTTGTCGTTTGAATATTCCATTTCCGAATTAGAATTAAGGACATGACAAAATTCATACCAAAACATTGAAGTGATTTTATTAAACAAATAGGCTGTTTTACTGTCTAATTTTTATAAATTGCGACCTTAATTTAATTTCATGAGTTAAATCTTAACTCTTTAAAAATCAACTCAACAAATAAAAAAACAATTAAAATGAAAAGAGAAAATATCTTGACAGGATCGCCATGGGAAGACAAAATGGGTTATTGTCGTGCCGTTCGCATTGGCAATGTTATTGAAGTTTCAGGAACAGTAGCCATTGTAGACGGTACGAAAGTAAAAGCAGACGATGCGCATGCACAAACATTAAATATTCTGGAAAGAATCGAAAAAGTGCTCGAAGACTTGAATGTAGGAATGAAAGACGTGATTCGTACTCGAATATTCACCACAGATATTACTTCTTTTGAAGCGGTTGCCACAGCACACGCCACGTTTTTCAAAGACATTAAACCTGCAACCGGTTTTTATGAAGTGAGTAAGTTAGTAGCTCCAGAATATTTGGTAGAAATAGAATTTACGGCAATTGCTGCTGAATAATTTTAAAACTAAAAACCAAGTTTGTCACGCTGAACTTGTCGAATAGTATTTAAAATAATGGTCTTCGACAAGCTTAGACTGGCAATTATATACTGAAACTAATGTCACGCTGAGCTTGTCGAAGCGTTTCTTTTTTAATAGTCTTCGACAGGCTCAGACTGACAATTGTATACTCAATCTAAATACTAAAACCGATGTCACGCTGAGCCTGTCGAAGCGTATGTAATAATCAAAAAAAATGGCAATGAAATTCTATTATGTCTACATTGTCAAATGTTCAGATAACTCATACTATACAGGGATGACAAACAGTATTGACAGGAGGATTTTTGAACATAATTCTGGTAAAAATACTGATTGTTATACTTTTATCAGGAGACCAGTTGTTTTGGTGTGGTTTGAATCTTTTTCTGACCCTACTCAAGCAATTATGATTTAGAAACAGATAAAAGGCTGGAGCAGGAGAAAAAAAGAAGCTCTTATAAATGAAGATTGGGATAAGTTGGTAGAGTATTCAAAAAATTATACTGAGTATGGTAAAGACGGGTCTTCGACAAGCTCAGACTGACAATCGTATTCTCGATCTAAATACGGAAACCAATGTCACGTTGAGCTTGTAGAAGTGTTTCTTTTTAAATAGTCTTCGACAAGCTCAGACTGACAATTGTAATTTAAAATCAATTCAATAATGAACCTAAAAAAAAATATTCTTCTTACCTTCAAATGGATTTTCATTTGTGTTTTGATAGGCATTCTTTCGGGTTCTGCTTCGGCATTTTTTTTAGTGTCTTTAGAATGGGTTACGCTGTTTAGAGAAAGCCACAATTGGATTCTTTGGCTATTGCCAATGGGAGGACTTAGCATTGGATTACTTTATCATTATTTAGGAAAGGAAGTTGTGAAAGGCAATAATCTTTTGCTTGAAGAATACGACAATCCCCAAAAAATAATTCCGTTAAAAATGGCTCCAATGGTTTTAATTGGAACCTTAATCACACATTTTTTTGGCGGATCTGCAGGTCGTGAAGGAACCGCAGTACAAATGGGTGGCGCAATCGCCGACCAATTCACGGGACTTTTAAAACTTGATGCTTCCGATAGAAAAACACTCATAATCCTCGGAATCAGTGCTGGTTTTGCTTCCGTATTTGGCACTCCTTTGGCTGGAGCTTTATTTGCTCTGGAGATTTTATACTTTAGTACAATTAGTTTAAAAAGTAGTATCCTTTCCTTTTTAGTGGCTTATATTGCTTATTTCACGGTGGATTTTTGGCAGGTAAAACACACGCATTACAATATTCCCGTTGTGCCTGATATAACAATAAACACACTTGCTTGGGTAATTCTTGCAGGAGTTTTATTTGGTTTAACTTCAATGCTGTTTTCCAGAACCACTCATTTTTGGGGACGATTATTTTCGAAAATGATTTCCTGTGCCCCGCTTCGTCCGTTTGTGGGAGGAATTATTTTGGCTGTCGCTGTTTTCTTTATTGGAACCACAAAATACATCGGATTGGGAATCCCGACAATTGTGGATGCCTTTTCCACTACAAATGATTGGTATGATTTTCTTTTAAAAATAGGCTTCACCGGATTTACGCTTGGGGCGGGATTCAAAGGAGGTGAAGTAACCCCGTTGTTTTTCATCGGTGCGACTTTAGGAAGTGCTTTATCCTTCATTGTGCCTTTGCCAATCGCATTTTTAACAGGACTGGGATTTGTGGCTGTTTTTTCGGGGGCTACCCACACACCTATTGCTTGTACGGTTATGGGAATGGAACTTTTTGGTATCGAAAGTGGCGTTTACATTGGCATTGCCTGCTTGATAGCCTATTTTTCTTCGGGGTCTATTGGAATCTATCATTCGCAAATTGTAAAAGGGGCAAAATACCATTTGTACCAGCGATTTAAACGAAAAGATCTTGACGATTTCTAGTGTTGTAAAAGTTTGTTAAATCTCTAAATGTTTTCAACATTACACTAAAAAAATGTAAATTCGCAAACTATGAAAGAAGAAGATATTCAAGCAATACAGTTGTTGTTGTCAACACCAAAAAAAATTGCCATCATACCGCATCGAAGTCCTGACGGCGATGCCATGGGTTCAACCCTAGGATTATATCATTTTTTATTAAAAAACAACCACCATCCTGTTGTGGTTTCCCCTAATGAATTTCCCGATTTTTTGGCATGGATGCCGGGTTCGGAAACCGTTAAAATATTCGAAAAAGACAAAAAAAACAGCACCAAAATACTCGAAGAAGCCGAACTTATTTTTACTTTGGATTTTAACGCACTGCATCGCGTAGGCGAAATGGAAAACGTGCTTAAGACGCTCAAAGTTCCCTTTGTAATGATTGATCACCATCAATCCCCCGACGATTATGCGGCAGTCACTTATTCGGATGTTGCTTTTGGTTCCACTTGTGAAATGTTGTATAATTTCATTTCCTTTCTTGGAAAAAAATCAGACATCGACAAAACCATTGGCACCTGCATTTATACCGGAATCCTCACTGATTCAGGCTCCTTCCGATTTCCAAAAACAACAGGAACAACGCATAGAATCATTGCCGACCTGATTGACCTGGGTGTTGAAAATACCGAAATCCCTAACCTCCTTTTTGACAACAGTTCCTTTGGGCGTTTGCAATTGCTGGGAAGAGCACTTCAAAACACAAAAGTTTTGGCTGATAAAAAAACAGCTTACACCACGCTAACGCAAGACGAATTAAACACTTTTAATTTCGTAAAAGGAGATACAGAAGGCATCGTGAATTACGGTCTGACCATAAAAGACATTCTTTTTTCGGCTATTTTTATCGAAAATAGAGAAGAAAACATCATCAAAATTTCGTTCCGTTCACAAGGCGATTTTGATGTGAATGAATTTGCACGGGAATATTTTAACGGCGGAGGACATCGCAATGCCGCTGGAGGAAAATCGGAATTATCGATGGGGGAAACCGTGCAGCAATTTGAAGATTTGGTAACCAAACTAAAAATATAAAGGAGCATGAAAAACGGTAAATTATTGACAATTGTCTTCATTGCATTAATTGTTGCTTCCAGTTGTAAACAACATCAGGAAGCCAGAAGACCTATTTC
>JBIKPM010000123.1:0-6447 GCA_044357435.1 Flavobacterium sp.
ATCTAAATCCTATTATTTTAAATTGATTGCAATAAATATAGTAGAAGCATAGAATACTCCTGTATTTGTCAAATTTTCTATTTTACATAATATAAATTATAATTCAAAATAAGTAAGGTTAACTATAGCGGATTATAACAACGATATCCTTTAAATTAAAGCTTATATATATAAATAGTTAGTAAGATCTTCTTGGCTTTTCTTTTTCGACTTTATTTTGAAGCATTTGATTCGCCAATAATTTTTCTATCAATTCGTCCTTGGTCAAATGATGAAACACCGTTTTGATTTTATTTTTGAAATCAGCTGAAACATCTTGATTCGGTTTTGTTTTAAAGATTTGTTTGGCCCATAATAAAACGTTGTTTTCTTCAATATTTTCGGAAGTTGGTTTTTTAAATTTGGTAAATTTGATACCCAATTCTTTTTCGAAATCGGCAATTTCTACAACTTCTTCCTGCTGTAAAACCGTTAACGATACTCCTTTGGCTCCGGCTCTGGCAGTTCGTCCGCTGCGGTGGACATATACTTCATAAACATCGGGCAAATGATAATTCACCACGTAAGAAATTGCCGCCACGTCAATTCCTCTTGCAGCCAAATCAGTCGCCACCAAAATATGGATGTATCCTTCTCTAAATTGCTCCATAATTCGATCCCGGATTCCTTGCGACAAACTACCGTGTAAAGCACCGGATGAAAATTTATTGATGGCTAGATTTTTTGCCAGTTTATTGACCGCAGCTTTGGTTTTACAAAAGATAATGCCTCGTTCTCCTTCTTTAGAAGTTAGAAAATGCATCAAAACATTCAGTTTTTCAATTGGATCTACCACAATATACTGATGGTCAATTCCTTGATTTCCCACTGTTTGCATATCGGCACTAACTTGAATACTGTTTTTATTCAAGTAGTTCTGAATCAATTGCTTGATACTTCCGGGCATGGTGGCCGAGAAAAGAAATGTCCTGCGGTTTTTGGGCAATTCGGCTATGATTTCGTCTAAACCTTCGTTTAAAATAGTAATCATTTCATCAGCCTCATCCAAAACTAAAAATCGGGTTTCTTTTAGATTTATGGCTTTGCGTTGTATTAAATCAATCAGCCTTCCTGGCGTTGCCACCACGATATGCGTTGGCGAAGTCAATCGTTCTATTTGTGGTTTTATTGGAATTCCTCCGCAGGTTGCAGCGATTGAAACCTCTGGGAGATACTTGGCAAAAGTCTCTAAATTACTGGAAATTTGGTGACCTAATTCGCGTGTTGGCACCAATATTAAAGCTTGGATAGCGGTACTGTTCGTATCTATTAATTGTAACAATGGCAATCCAAAGGCAGCTGTTTTTCCAGTTCCAGTTTTCGCAAGTCCAACAATATCAGTAGTGTTTGACAAAAGTAACGGAATGGTTTTTTGCTGGATTTCTGTTGGAACAACAAATTTCAACTCTGTAATAGCTTTTACTAAAGGGGTTGAAATTACTAAATCAGAAAATTGGTTGGACATTGGTTGGATTTATAAATTTATAAAATGGTTCTGCAACTGAAAACTGCTACTGAATACTTATTATTCCGCTTCGTTCATGATTTTCTCACGATACTTCTTCCCTATCAATAAAACAAGTTTCTGTTTGTAGTCCTCAACAAGCCATTCGCGGTAATTTTTGCTGCATTGGCTCAAACATTTCGCATAACGTTTCAAACGGCATTCTATATCGGGATCTAACTCCTTAAATAATGCTTTCGCATCCCGCAATTCTTCGGTGTTATCCACACACATTGCGGCGTGTTGTTCTAAGGATTTATCTAAAACTACTTTCGATCGTAAATTTTGGGCGATGATGAGCTTGTGTTCTTCATCCACATCAAAAGTCACCACTTCCGTTTTTGCAAATTTAGCACGCAATTCCGCAGGCATGGTGTATTTGAAATACAGTTCTATCTCAGTGTCGTCCCGTAAGTTTTCTAAATAAAATTCTGGGGATTTAAAGATATGTTGCCAATTGACAGGTTCATTCCACAACCCAAAACGAGCCGCATTATTCCCTAAATCAATCACGTTGAAACTGTCTTTATTAGGCAATTTTCTGGAACCACGACCAATCATTTGAAAATATAAAGTCAACGATTTTGTGGCTCGATTTAAAATAATGGTTTCTACGGTAGGTTCATCAAAACCTGTGGTAAGAATTCCTACCGATGTCAGTATTGCATCAGGTGTTTTCTTAAACCAATTCAAAATATCTTTTCGTTCTTCGACGCTGCTGGTGTTATCAAGGTGCCGAATAACATATCCCGCTTCCCTGAAAGTTTCGTATACGTATAAGGAAGTATTGATTCCGTTATTAAAAATCAGGGTTTTTTTACCCAATGATTTCTCCGTGTAGGCGTGCAACAGTTTTTCCTGCATTGCCATATTAGTGTACAAATCATCCGAGGATTTTACGGTGTAATCGCCATTGATTCCTACTTTTAGTGAAGTCAAACCCACATCGTAACTGAAGGTTATCGCTTTGGCCAAAAATCCTTTTTCAATTAAGGAACTAATATTGTCACCTACGATTAATTCATCATAATTCTCGTGCATGGGTAACTTGATGTTCGAACTCAATGGGGTTGCCGTAACGCCTAAAATGAAGGCGTTTTTGAAAGAACTCAATAATTTTCGAAAGGAATTGTAATGCGCTTCATCAATAATCACCAGCCCAATGTTGTCAAGATGCAATTTCTCGTCATTGATACGGTTTTTCAGCGTCTCCACCATGGCCACAAAACAAGAATAATCGTTTTGGTCCGGAAGTTCTTTTACCTTACTGTTGATGATTTTATTTTTTACGTCGAAGCCTTTGAGCATTTTTGAAGTCTGCTTGCACAACTCTATTCGATGAGTCAAGACCACCACTTTCTTGTCATGTTTAGACAGGTATTGTCGGACAATTTCCGAAAACACCACTGTTTTCCCTCCACCAGTAGGCAATTGATACAATAAATGATGATTGGTAGGCGCATTATCTAAGCGTTCGAAGATGGTTTCTATATCGCCTTTTTGGTAGGTATACAGTTCTTTTCTATCTTCTATTTCTGTTTCTAGAGTGTTTTGAGACATTGCTTTTTGTTCGGTTTTTGCAAAAATACACCTAAAAAAGAGTTATTACACCAAATTAAATTATAAATAAAGAATAATGTTTCAATAAAAACGATTATGCTTTGTATTTATTCTTCAAAGCGTTCCATAATAACGGAAAATTCTTCTTTATTAAACCAGTCTTGTTGCTTGGTTTCGTCAGTTATGGCTACAATTCTGGTTTTGAATTCATTTAGCATGCCATTGGCAATTATAAATTTGACGGCTTGCTCGAACGAATTGAACATACTTTTGTAAAATAATTCTTGCTTGACCGTTTTTTCAGCCGAGAATGTTTGAGCAATTTCTATGGAATACAACATAACGTCGCCAACTACAAAAGGATCCACGCCCAGAAGAATGAAATGTTTGATGAACTTTTGGGCAACAGAACGCCGCATCTTTGGTTTTCTCGCCTTGCCTGAATTTTTTTGGGGAAAATATTCATTCGAAATTTTGATTTTGCATTCCTTTAATAATGTTTCTTCTTTGGGATTAAACACAAAATCATAATAGATTTTAACGGCACTAAATTTTTCATACAATTCAATAACTTGCTCTTCTAATTGCCTTTTATTGAGTTCGGTCAAGTATTTTTTTAAATCGCGTTTGCTCATTGTATAAGTTTATAAGTGCAAAAGTAAATTACTTTAGGAATGAATTCTTTAAAAATCAAGGATAATACTTAATTTTGCATTTCAATCTATAAAATAACATATTCAATGGTACGGATTTTTAAAAACATTGCAATCCTAGAAGGTATTTCTTATTTGGTTTTATTTGCCAATATGCTTTTAATTAAACCTATCGATTTGGTGTTGTACAAAACCTTGTTGTACCCCATAGGGATGACTCACGGCATGCTATTTATTGGCTATGTTTTATTGGCCGTTGTATTGAAAAAATCTCAAAATTGGAATTTCAATTCCCTTCTTGTTGTACTAACTGCTTCACTCCTGCCATTTGCAACATTTTTTGTGGAAAAAAAATATGTGAGAAATGTATAAAATTTTGGAAAAGATATTCGGTTGGTGCTATCCCCTATTCAGAAAATGGGGACTTGGAGACAGTATTTCAGCCTATGCAAGCCTAATTATCAACATAATTATCCTAAGTACCTTATCTTACTTTATTTACCTTTTTTTTAGGTTTATATTGATTACCATAATGGAAGTTATCGCTCGGAAAACCAGAACGAAATTTGACGATTTACTTATTTCCAATAAAACGGCAATGTACATTTCGCATCTTATTCCATTATTGTTTATTTATAAAACAGTTCCAATTATTTTAAAAGCCTACGATTATTGGGAAGGTGTTTTTGGGAAATTAGTTGGAATCTACATCATTTTACTTGTTCTTTGGATAATAAGGACCATATTTAATGCCCTAAAAGACCACCTAAAAAGTATCCCTGAGTTTAGTGATAAACCTATTGACAGCTACATTCAGGTTATTATGATCATTCTTTGGATGATTGGTATTACGGTTATATTTTCGGAAGTTTTTGAAATTAAAATCGTGAAATTACTGACCACTTTAGGAGCTATTTCAGCCATTATACTTTTGATTTTCAGGGATACGATACTCGGATTCGTTGCCAGTATTCAAGTTTCCGTGAATGATATGGTTCGAATTGGGGACTGGATTACGATGGAAAAATTTGGTGCCGATGGCGATGTCGTTGAAATCAATCTCGCTACTGTCAAAGTTCGCAATTTTGACTTTACCACAACCACAATACCAACTTATAGCCTGATTTCAGATTCCTTCAAAAACTGGCGTGGGATGCAAAAGTCTGAAGGAAGAAGGATAAAACGACATCTATTAATTCGGACAAATAGTGTTCGTTTCATAAAAAATGAGGAACTCGATGAATTGAAAAAAATCCAACTCCTTAGTGAATATATTGAAAGGAAAAAAAATGAAATCGAGAAATATAATTTACAAAACAATATCAATAAAGAATTGATTCTTAACGGAAGAAATTTGACCAATTTAGGTTTGTTCCGAAAGTATATTACCAAATATCTTGAAAATCACGCAGGCTTAAATAAAGATATGCTTATGGTTTGTCGACAATTGCAATCAACCGCCAATGGAATCCCATTGGAAATTTATGTTTTTTCAAAAGACAAAAATTGGGAAAATTATGAGTATATAATGTCCGATATTTTTGACCATATAATCGCTTCGATAAAGTTTTTTGACCTTGAAATTTTCGAATAGCTTTTTCTGAGAAATAAGTATTTTTTGTAAAATTAAATAGAATTCAATTTCTGGTTTTCCATATTACGGGCTTTATCCATTATCTAGTGTAAAATTTCAAGATTTGGATAATTGCATTACAATTTTTTATTTAAAAAAAGATGAATCAAAGAATTATTTTTCTTAAAGAATTTAGAGGAGGAACAATTGGATCAGTATCGGACCAATCTTCATCAGAAGAACTGTTTCAAAACGAGGTGCTTCGACCTATCTTGAAATTACAAAACGATTTGTTTGTTGCAGCGTTCCTAAATTATATGGACAAAAATAAAATAGTTTTCAAAACCTATACATTGGAAAAAAAAATGGCAATGATTGAAAATGCCATTCAAAAAGACATCAAGTTTCGAAATGTTTTTAAAGGAATGATTATCGGATTATTTACCACCGATGAATATTCACTGTACCTGAAAAATTCCTCCAGTCTTAACAAAAGAATGATGGGTATGCTTGTTGAAAGACTTAAAAGTCAAGTGCAATTGTTTGAAAATGAAAGTGCCTAAAAAACTGTAATTCATTTTCTGCTGAATTTAAGTTTTTCAGATTTATTTGTGGTTTTCTCTCGAAAAATTTCATTATAATTGTTAAAAATAAAATATAAAACCCTAAAGGGAAATAATTAGTTTTAGTAATGCAGTCTTTTAAATTCTTCAAGCCCTATTAAATATAAAATGAAATGAAAAAACTACCTGTTTTTACACTTGGTGTTGAAGAAGAATATCAAATTATTGATCCTTTTAGTAGGGATTTGCGATCCCACTTATCTAAGATTGTGGATGGCGCAAAGATAACATTAAACGAGCGGGTTAAAGCCGAAATGCACCAGTCGGTGGTAGAGGTGGGCACCAATATTTGTAGAACTATCAATGAAGCCGAAGCCGAGATTAAGTCTTTGCGCACTGCAATTGTTGATTTGGCCGATAAACAGGGGTTAATTGTTGGCGGTGCAGGAACACATCCTTTTTCAAAATGGCAAGACCAACCCATCACTGACGATCCCAGATATCATACAATCGTTAATGAATTGCAGGATGCGGCACGATCGAATTTGATTTTTG
>JBIKPM010000124.1:0-6441 GCA_044357435.1 Flavobacterium sp.
GTTTGACTTAGACATCATAATCAAAATAGCGGGCCGGGTTGTTGCTTCCCGTTGCAATAACGGCATCGAAATTTTCTAGTTTTCCTTCAACGAAAGTGATTTTGTTTTCAAATTCGGGTGCAATCGCAATGATGTATTTTGCCAAAAAAGGCAATAGAAACTGATCGTTAGAGGATGTTTTTACTAAGACATTGTTACCTGAAATTAGTACTGATAAAAAATCGTGAAAACCTACTAGCGGAATGTTTCCGGCTAAAATGAGTCCCACGTTTTTCGGTACGTTTGCTTCAAGATTATAGGTGCTAAGCCATTGATTCAAATTATCTTCTGTTAAAGCTTTTGCCCAGGATTGAATCGAAAAAAAGACATTTTCAGGTGTATACCAGCCGTTATGGGATTGTGAAAGCTGTATTAAATTTACAAAATCATCAAAAAACAAATCATTGTACAAAACGGAAATGTTTTTAATGTTTTCTACTTCGGAAAACTGGTTTAAAAACTTCCCTAATTCAATAAAACATTTTTTTTTATCGTTTTGTGACATAAGTAATTTGTATATGAATAGTTTTGATTGTAATTTTGTGCAAAAATAAGCTATAATTAGTTATAAGTCCAAAGAGAAAACGTTAAGCGTACACTTATAACATCTAAACTAAAAAAAAACATGGCAATTATAATAACAGATGAATGTATCAATTGTGGAGCTTGTGAGCCAGAATGTCCAAATACAGCTATATACGAAGGTGCCGATGACTGGAGATATAAAGATGGTACCAAAATTAAAGGAAAAGTAGTCCTGCCTTCTGGAGAAGAAGTAGATGCTGATGCAGCCCAAACGCCAATTTCGGATGAAATTTATTATATTGTTCCCGGGAAGTGTACTGAGTGTAAAGGATTTCACGACGAACCACAATGCGCTGCCGTTTGTCCTGTTGACTGTTGTATTCCAGACGAAAATCATGTAGAAAGTGAAGAAACCTTGTTGAACAGACAAGCTTTCTTGCATAACGAATAAAAAACAAATCTTTTTATAATCAAAAAATCCTGAGCGCTAACTCAGGATTTTTTTATGGATTATTAAAGATAATTCCTTTTTAATTATTTAATCTAAAACATTTATTAAATCTTATATTTGCAGACATTTTAAAAATATTATTAAAACAGATTACAGCCTAATAAGTTGTGTGAAAATATAAAAATCATGAAAGCAGGAATTGTAGGGTTACCGAATGTTGGAAAATCAACATTATTCAATTGTTTATCCAATGCAAAAGCGCAAAGTGCCAACTTTCCTTTTTGCACCATCGAACCTAATATAGGAGTGGTAAATGTGCCAGATTCGAGAATGGCAAAGCTAGAAGAGTTAGTAAAACCAGAACGCGTTCAAATGGCAACAGTTGATATTGTCGATATTGCAGGATTAGTAAAAGGAGCCAGCAAAGGCGAAGGTTTAGGGAATCAATTTCTTGGAAATATTAGGGAATGTAATGCTATTATTCACGTGTTGCGTTGTTTTGACAATGATAATATTGTGCACGTTGATGGAAATGTAAACCCTATTAGAGACAAGGAAACTATTGATATCGAGTTGCAATTGAAAGATTTGGAAACGGTTGAAAAACGTCTCGAAAAAGTAAAACGTGCCGCCAAAACAGGCAACAAAGAAGCGCAGCTTGAAGAAGGTCTTTTGAATAGAATTAGGGAAACCTTACTTCAGGCAAAATCAGCCAGAACCGTTATTCCAAAAGGTTATGAAGAGGAAGAATTGATGGAAGGTTTTCAATTGATTACAGCAAAGCCGGTTTTGTATGTTTGCAATGTAGACGAAAATTCAGCCGTTAGCGGAAATAAATATGTAGACCAAGTTCGTGAATTGGTGAAAGATGAAGATGCGGAAGTTATTATACTTTCTGTGGGTGCTGAAGCCGATATTACCGAATTGGAAAGTTATGAAGAGCGCCAAATTTTCTTGGAAGATATGGGTTTGCATGAGCCAGGCGCTTCGGTTTTGATTCGTGCGGCATATAAATTATTGAAACAACAAACTTATTTTACCGCAGGCGTGAAAGAAGTTCGGGCCTGGACCATCAATATTGGGGCAACAGCGCCACAAGCCGCTGGAGTTATCCACACGGATTTCGAAAAAGGATTTATTCGTGCCGAAGTCATTTCTTACGAAGATTTCGTTCATTATGGATCGGAAGCCAAATGTAAAGAAGCCGGAAAATTCAAGGTAGAAGGAAAAGAATATGTCGTAAAAGATGGCGACGTGATGCACTTTAGATTTAATGTATAAGGAGATAACAATCATTTAGAATTTTAGAAAACCTATGAGATTTAATTTTATAGGTTTTTTTGTTTTTGTAAATTCATTTTAGTTTCTTTATAAACCCTTAAATCACAAAGATGAAATTGCAACAGATTAAAGTGAATAAGAACAACGTTGAAAAAGTGATTTTTTCAACTGAACAATTTAATCCTCAAAAAGCCAGTCTAATACTTGCCTTTGGAGAAAGAACATTTCTAGAAAAGACGACTCCTTTTCAAAAATTAAAAACCCTTTATCCTAATGCCCATATTGCAATTTGTTCTACTTCGGGACAAATTTCCAACACTCATTTAGTCGAGTATGATTTAGTGGCAACAGCCATTGAATTGGAAAAAACTAAAATAAAAGTTTCAGAAATTGACATAGAATTAAATTCCGATATTCAGGCTCTAGGAAGAACAATAAAAGAAGACCTTTTGTCTGAGGATTTAAAATCGATTCTTATCATTTCAGAAGGTAGTTTTATCAATGGGACTGAACTCATTAACGAATTGATTAAACAAACTAAAGAATCAATTCCCATATTTGGTGGATTAGCGGGAGACGAATATAATTTTGAAAGAACTATTGTCGGATTAAATCAAGATGCTTCTCCGGGAAAAATTGTGGCTATTGGCTTTTACGGAGATGCGATACATTTTGGTTTTGTTTCAGATGGTGGTTGGAGCGATTTTGGTCCAGAACGTGAAGTTACCCATTCCGATAAAAATGTGCTATATAAAATTGGGGATCGGTTTGCTTTGGATTTATACAAAGAATATCTTGGGAAATATGCTGATGAATTACCTGGATCTTCCCTCTATTTTCCGCTATCTATGAAAGAAAATAATGATGCGGAACCTATAGTTAGAACCATTTTATCAATTGATGAAGAAAATAAATCGATGACTTTTGCCGGAAATATTCCAATAGGGGCTAGGGTTCGTTTGATGAAAGGTAATTTTGATAAGCTAATTGATGCTTCTTACAGAGCAGCGGAACGTATTTATTCAAAACAGAAATACGAACCTGAATTAGCTTTATTAGTAAGTTGTGTAGGTAGAAAAATAGTCCTAGGCAATCGAATAGAAGAAGAAATAGAAGTTGTTAAAGATGTTTTTGGAGATAAAATGCTTATTTGTGGGTTTTATTCCTATGGGGAAATTTCTCCCAATCTAAAAAAAGTTGCTTGCGAATTACATAATCAGACCATGACGATTACCACAATCTATGAATCATAATTATGATAAATAAAGAAAATCTACATAGACAACTCAAACGGCAAATGAATAAATTCCTGTCTGACGACCTTGTTGTGGATAATGAAGCCATTAGTAAGTTTATAGAAGTGGTGAATTTATCTTATATGAGTTATGAACGCGATACTGAATTATTTGAACAGTCTTCCCGTTTAAATGATATTGAATACTTTCAAATCAATTTGAAATTAAAAGAGGAACTAAAAGAAAAAGAAGATATACAAAACAAGTTGATTCATGCTATTAAGCAATTAAATAACAATGAAATTAAGTTAGGGAATGAGAATAACTTGATTGATTTATTAAATATTTTAAATAAAGAAATTGATTCGAAAAAAGAATTTGAGAATCAATTATTTGTTGCCAAGTCAAATGCTGAAAAAGCCAATAATGCCAAGTCGGATTTTCTGTCAATTATGAGTCATGAGATTCGAACACCTTTGAATGCTATTATTGGGTTGATTTATATCATGGAAAAAGAAAATTCCTTTTCTAGTTTCCAAGAAAATATTGAGGTTTTAAAACATTCTTCCCAAAATTTATATCTTCTGATTAACGACATTCTCGATTTTAATAAAATAGAAGCTGGTAAAATTGACATTGAGCACATACCATTTGACTTAGAGGAATTAATTTTGCAAATTGTAAAATCATTGGAAGTTAAAGCCTACGAAAATTCAAATAAAATCGAAGTTATAATTGACAAGAATTTCACTTCAAATGTGATTAGCGATCCACTAAGAATTGGACAAATTATGACTAATTTGGTTTCAAATGCCATAAAGTTTACCAATAACGGTTCTGTTCAAATCAAAATTGATCAATTAGAAAAAAAAGACAAAAGCTCCACATTTAAAATTCAAGTTATTGATACCGGAATCGGTATAGAAAGGGCAAAATTTGACCAAATTTTTCATCAATTTGAACAAGCGGAAAAAAGTACCACCAGGCAATTTGGGGGTACGGGATTGGGATTAGTGATTTCAAGAAAGCTATTGCAATTACTGGGCTCCGATATTGTTTTGCAAAGTGAAATAGGCAAGGGATCCAACTTTAGTTTTGTGTTAAAAATACCTTATTTTTCAGACAGTTCTGATTTAAATAATAACATATTATACCACGATTACAAAGAAGAAAATTTAGACGGAATGCGTGTTCTACTCGTTGAGGATAATTTAATAAATGTTAAAGTAGCCGAAAAAATATTGTCGCATTGGAATGTTTCGGTTGACATTGCTTTAAATGGATTAATTGCCACGGAGAAATATAAAAAAGGAAAGTATGACGTCGTTTTGATGGATTTGGCCATGCCAATAATGGATGGATATGAGGCAACAGCTATTATAAGAAATAAGGATTATACCATACCAATTATTGCTTTAACTGCATCAGCATCTTACGGTTATCTTGAAAAAGCAATGCTTATAGGTATTGATGAATATATTATAAAGCCTTTTAATCCTAAAGAGTTAAACCTAAAATTGAGAAAATATTATCATAAATAACTTTAATTTTTTTTTTTATTCTTTTTAAATATTTATTCACTTAGTAAAAACTATATATTGTGAAAATCATCGCATTTGCCGGAAGTAATAGTAAACATTCTATCAATAAAAAATTAGCGACTTTTGCAGCCTCACTTTTCGAAAATGCCGAAGTTGAAGTATTAGACCTAAATGATTATCAAATGCCATTATTTGGTGTTGATATTGAAGCATCAATAGGACAACATCCTTTAGCGAAATCCTTTTTGGACAAAATCGCCACTGCTGATGTTTTGGTGGTTTCCCTAGCCGAAAATAACGGAAATTATGCTGTGGCATTCAAGAATATTTTCGATTGGTGTTCCAGAATTGGCGCTAAAGTTTTTCAGGATAAACCAATGTTGCTTATGGCAACTTCGCCGGGAGCCAGAGGTGGGGCATCGGTTCTTGAAATTGCCAAAAATGCTTTTCCGCGCTACGGCGCAATTATAAAAGGAACTTTTTCATTGCCTAGTTTTAATGATAATTTTGATGTCGTAAAAGGGAGGATTTCCAATGAGGAATTGGACAAACAATTGGGCGAAATTGTTAAGAATTTTTTAAAATAAAAAATTTAAAACTAAGATCAAAAATCAATTCTCCACTGTCAATATCATTCTTAATAACTTTGAATTTTTCCGCTTTCAAATTTTATCAATTTACACTACATTAGCACACTCGAGGTCTGGGCGAAAAGCAAAGGCCAAGCAGAACGCAGTTAAATTCGATAAAATTTAAAATGTCCGATCAAAATCAATATACGGAAGACAACATTCGGCCGTTAGCGGAAATAAATATGTAGATCAAGTCCGTGATTGGTAAAAGATGAGGACGCTGAAGTTATTATACTTTCTGTGGGCGCTGAAGCCGATATTACCTAATTTGAAAGTTATGAAGAGCGCTAAATTTTCTTGGGCGATATGGGTTTGAATGAGCCCGGAGTATCCGTTTTGATTCGTGCGGCATATAAATTATTGAAACAACAAACTTATTTTACCGCAGGCGTGAAAGAAGTTCGGACCTAGACCATCAATATTGGGGTAACAGCGCCACAAGCCGCTGGAGTTATCCACATGCATTTCGAAAAAGGATTTATTCGTGCCGAAGTAATTTCTTACGAAGATTTCGTTCATTATGGATTGGAAGCCAAATGTAAAGAAGCTGGAAAATTTAAAGTGGAGGCAAAAGAATATATCGTTAAAGATTGCAACGTGATGCACTTTAGATTTGATGTGTAAACTATTTTTAAAGATTATCACTTTAAAATACATTTTGAAGATAAAATTATGAATTTAATTTCCGTCATTTTCTATTAAACCCCCCCCCCCTTAAGATAGTAGAATAAAATGCT
>JBIKPM010000125.1:0-6421 GCA_044357435.1 Flavobacterium sp.
CTGTATAAAAAATTGAAAATAATAACGGGCTTATCGCTTGTGGAATACATGCGTGATTATAGATTGAAAAAAGCCAAACAACTTCTTTTGTCAAAACAATTTACCATAAATGAAGTTTGTTTTCAAGTGGGATATTCTGACCGTAAATATTTCAGCAAACTCTTCAAAGAGCGTTTTGGTAATCCACCAACTTTCTATCTAAAAGAAAAATAAGTTTGATTTTTGAATCCTAAAAACAGCTAAAAATTTCTAAAAAAAATTGATTGGTTTTAATTTTACCAGTATTTTTAATTTTATAGTATAATTAAAAACAAAAAACCATTTCCATACTGTTTTCAATACTTCAAGGCTTTTTATAGCAAATAAAACGATTTCATACCCCTAATAAAACGATTTCATACCCCCTTGTTTTTTACAACAAAAGCTAATTTTACAAATTAGAATATTTTATTTTGCTACTGATTTAGAGAATAAAAATTTATTGTAATTAAAATTAAAAAAAAACGCATTAAATTGAAGTATGGAAATATGAATAAACAACAATAAACGCAATTATTATACCGACTAAAATAAAAATTACATCTATTAATAAACCAAAAAAAATGAATTCATCCTTAAATCAAAGAAGACTTTCTGTTTCAGAAAAGTTATTCTTTTCTTTTATTATTTTCTTAGTACCGCTACTGTTTTTTGCGCAAAAAATACAGGTAAAAGGAGTTATTATTGACGAGATAACCAAAGTAGCTATTCCATCGGTAAACGTACTATTAAAAAACAGTACTATTTCTACCATTTCAGATGAAAATGGAAAATATCAAATTAATGCAAACAATGGAGATATTCTAATGTTTTCATCTTTTGGATACAAAACAATAGAGAAAAAAATTACTGGAAGTATCTTAAATATTTCCCTTCAAGAAGATATTAAATCCCTCGCAGAAGTCGTAGTTATTGGATATGGAACTTCTAAGAAAAAAGATTTAACAGGTTCCATATCTACAATAAGTTCTAAAGATTTTAATAAAGTGCCCGTAACAAATGTTGAAGGATTAATTGCAAGTAAGATACCTGGAATTCAAATAACACCCACAAGTGGTAAACCTGGCGCAGGGAGTTCAATTTTAATCAGGGGTGGAGCATCTTTAAATGCGAGTAACGACCCATTGTATGTTATTGATGGTGTTCCCGTCGAAGGTAAAAACGGAGGTCCAGGTATTCTTAGTCAGCTAAATCCGAATGATATAGAAAGCTTTACAATATTAAAAGATGCCTCAGCAGCAGCAATTTACGGTTCAAGAGCGTCAAATGGAGTTGTAATCATCACGACCAAAAAAGGAAGTCTAAAAGAAACCCAATTTAATTTATCCTCCAATACAAGAGTTTCTCAAGTTATAAGACAAGCTTCTGTGTTATCAGGCGATCAATACAGAGAGGTTGTAAATAAATTGATAGCACAAGGATTGACCCCTAAAACACTTCCAGGAGTTGAAAACACCAATTGGCAAGATGAAATTTTTCAATTAGCGGTTGCGAAAGAAAATAATATAAGTTTAAGTGGTGCTCTAGCAAAGATTCCTTACAGAATTTCAGGCGGGTATCTAGAACAAGATGGAGTGCTAAAAACAGGGAGTTATAAAAGAGTAACCGCCTTGCTTAATTTAAGTCCAAAATTATTTAATAATCATTTAAAAGTGAATCTAAATCTAAAAGGGTCCCAAGAAGATGAACGTATAGCAAACGATTTGGCTATTTGGCATTCAAGAATATACGACCCAACACAACCCGTTTATGTTGCTGATCAAACCTTCGGAGGCTATTTTCAACATAACGTTTCTCCCTCGCTAAGTACTGTTTATAACCCTGTAAGTTCATTAGAACAAGTATTTAAAAGAAATAAAATTAACCGAAGTGTTGGGAATATTCAACTAGATTATTCATTACATTTTTTACCTGATTTGCATTTAAATTTGAATGTTGGTTATGATGTTTCTAGAGCAAAATACAGAACCAGTGAGCTTGCAAACTATTACGGACAAAGTCTCTCTGGAGGAGGCTATATTTATAATGCCGATCCTAGCAAAGATATTAATAATAAATTGTTAGAATCCTATTTGTTCTACAGCAAAGATTTAAAATCAATAAAAAGTAGATTTGACTTTACAGCAGGCTATTCATACAACGATTTTTTAACAACTGAATATTTTTATCCTACATATAGAGCTTCAGATGGTGGAAAAAGACCAGGTACAGATCCCGTTTTTACATTTGACAAGCCAACTCACTCTATCATTTCATTCTACGGAAGGCTTAATTATATTTTTAACGAAAAATACTTATTAACAGCTTCTTTACGTGAAGATGGCTCTTCTCGATTCTCAGAAAAAAATCGATGGGGATTATTCCCTTCAGTTGCTTTCGCTTGGAAATTAAAAGAAGAAGGGGTTTTTAAAAATTCAAAGATTTTTTCTGATTTAAAACTAAGACTAGGACATGGTGTTACGGGGCAACAGGATTTTGTATTAAATAACAACCCAAATGGGAATTATTATTTCAATTCTTATTATAACACAGGATTTATTGATAAACAATACACTTTTGGTAATACACCCTACATAACTGTTACACCAGCTGTTTTCAATCCTGATCTAAAATGGGAACAAACTGCATCTTCTAACATTGGTTTAGATTTTGGATTTTTGAAAAATCGAATTACAGGAAGTGTTGACTTATATTTAAAAAGAACCAAGGACTTGTTGAATGAAACAATTGTTCCTCATGGTTCAACAGTTGATCCGTATAGTAAATTGTTAATAAATGTTGGTACAATGGAAAATAAAGGAGTAGAATTTATATTAAAAGCTATTCCTATACAAACCGATAATCTTACTTGGGATGTTAATTTTAATATTACTTACAATGAAAATAGAATCACAAAACTAAATAATTTTTCTGATGAAGGGGTTGGATTGTTTAGCGATAAAAGTTTGGTAAACACCGTTGGATTTCCACGAAACTCATTTTATTTATACCATCAAGTATATGATGACAAAGGAATGCCTATCGAAGGTCAGATGTTGGATGTAAATAATGACGGTCTTATAAATGCAAACGACAGATATGTCAGTAATAAATCTACCGCTCCAAAATACCTAATGGGTTTCAGTACTAATTTTCAATATAAAAAATGGAACCTTAACACAACGTTTCATGCTAATATTGGTAATTATTTAGTTTTTCAACCTTATCACAACATAACTCGTATAACGCAAGATGCTACTTCGAGCAATTTAAGCACTTTGTATTATGATACCCTTTTTAGTCACAATAATAATGTTCAAACCTATAGCGATTTTTATCTTAATAATGCTTCATTCCTGAAAATGGACAATATAAATATTAGCTATAATCTTGGTAATTCCTTTTTTAATTCTAAAATCGGGATGAACGTTAATTTTTCGGTTCAGAATGTATTTACATTAACAAAATATAGAGGTTTAGATCCTGAAGCTTTAACAACAGGAGGAGACGAAAACTCATATCCAATACCTCGTGTATTCGCTTTAGGAATGAACATTAATTTTAATTAAATAAAAAATATGAAAACTTCAAAAATAATAAACAATAGTAAGTCACTATTTCTAGTGCTTTTACTTTTAACTATTGTCTTCAATTTCTATTCTTGTACTGATGATTTAGATAAGTCATCAACAAATAGTATCGAAGCAGACAAAATTTATACGAGTGTTGGAGCTTATAAACAAAGTTTAGCTGGAGCTTATTCTATACTTATATACGGTGAATTTTTGAGATATTACTGGTGTATGCAAGAATATACAACTGACGAAGCAGTAAGTACCTGGAATGACAGGGGAGATGGAATTTATCATGAATTGGCTTGGAGTGCAGACTCTGAGGCTATTGGAATAGTATTTAATTCGTCAATTCATGCCATATCATTGTGTAATGATTTTATCAATCAATCATCCGATGAAAACATTTCTAAACGAGGATTTACAGGAACTGAAGCTACCGAAATTCAACAATTTAGAGCAGAAGCTCGGTATTTAAGAGCCTATTTATATTGGATATTAATGGATTCTTATGGAAATCCTCCATTTCCAACTGAAATAACTCTTGCTAATAAATCGAAGATACCTCAAATTCAACGTGCTGATTTATTCGATTATATTGAAACCGAGTTAAAGGAAATAGACCCAATATTAGCAAACCCTAGGATTAATGAACGAGGCAGACCTGACAAAGCTGCCGCTTGGGCTCTTTTGTCTAGAATGTATTTGAATGGCACTATTTATACTGGAGAAGATAGATACACAGATGCAATTACCTATTGTGATAAAATAATAAATGCAGGATACACTTTGGAGACCAATTATGCGTGGTTAATGCTTGGTGACAATCATTTAAATACCAATGAATTTATATTTGCCATTACGTATGACAATACTAATAACACATACAATACAACAAATTTTTTATGTTTAGGTCCAGCAGGTGTTCCTAAAAATTTAACAGGCATTGACCAAGATAGTTGGCAGTGTTTCAGATTTACACAACAAATTCCAGCACTCTTTCCTACTTTAACGCCTACGATAGACAAGCGTGCTTTGTTTCATACTAGAGATCAAAAACTGGAAGTAACTACTATATCAAAGAGTACTAATGGCTATTCAGCCTATAAATACAGAAATGTTGATCGTACAGGAGCCGCAATAGTTCAAAGTCGTGCTGAAAAGAATTTATCCGACATAGATTTTCCAGTATTTCGAATGGCCGAAATTTACATGACGTATGCAGAAGCTGTAGTAAGAGGTGGAAGTGGCGGAACGAAAGCAACAGCTCTAACTTATGTAAATAAAATTCGAGGTCGTGCCTATGCTAATAACCCAAATAGCACAAGTGGAAATATCCCAGAATCACAACTTAATCTTGATTTTATTTTAGATGAAAAAGCAAGAGAATTTTACTGGGAAACTCATCGTAGAACCGATTTAGTTCGACACAATAAACTTACTACTGGATCCTATTTATGGGCTTGGAAAGGCGGATTGAAAGAAGGGACAGCCGTAGATGCTAAATATAATTTATTTCCTATTCCTACCAGTGGTTTGTTGGCTAATCCTAATTTAAAACAAATTAGTGGTTTTTAATTAGTTGGATATTTAACTCAAAAAAATTATGAAACAGTTTATAAAAAATATATTTACGATTACTCTTTTTACAATGTTTTTGTATTCATGTAATGATGATTCTTCATCAGTTATAGCAATACCGCCTGCTGATGGTGTATCTGGATTTACTGCTAGTACAAATGAAGTAATTCTCAATAAATTAGATGCAACAAATACGGCTATCAACTTTGACTGGGATATACCTTCGTATACAATTAATACACCTTTAAATGCTTATGCGGTCGAGTATGATGTAATGGAAGGTGATTTTTCGGATCCATTAAATTCAATAGGAGTTGTTACTAATCAAAAATCTTTTACTCATGCTGAGCTGAATGCTATTGCTACCAAACTAAATTTAGCTCCATATCAAGCAGGGCAATTTAAAGTAAGAATCAAAGCCTCATTAAATTATGGCACTTTGCCTGTGTATTCAAGCTCAAAAATAGTAACTGTAACTCCTTTTGATGCATTTGAATATCCATTACCTTCTGAATTATACCTGCAAGGAGATGCTTTAGCCTCTAATCTAGGATATCCCATCCCAGAAAACCAAAAAATGGTTCAGATTGATGATCATAGGTTTGGTTTAGTTGTCTATTTAACATCAGGCAAAAAATTTGCTTTTGTTACTAGTGCTTCGGCTTTATCAAATACCAGCTATAAAGCACAAACTTTAACAGCACCTTTAGCAGGTGGAAATTTTGTACCAGTTATATCTGCTCAACCTGATTTTAATGACGGTAACAATATAAAATCTCCAGCAATTTCAGGCGCTTACAAAGTAGTAATTGATTTTATTGCAGGTACATATTCTTTAACAAAAGAACAAAATATTATTCCACCACCTTCAGACTTGTATGTAATAGGAGGTGCGACTGTTTTAGGTTGGACACCACCTAATGCTACACAAAAATTTACTAAAAGCCCAACTGATAATTACGTATTTACAATCAAAATTCCTTTGGTAGCAGGCATGTTTGCTTTCATCACTGCGCCATCTAGCTGGAGTGAACCTGCCTACAGAGCGGTAACACCTGATGAACCTTTGATTGGTGGAAATTTGTCAGTTTCTGGTGGAAGTACCAATCCTCAATATGGCGGCTCTAATATTGTTGTCACTGAAGATGGATTGTACACAATTACAGTCAATTTTAGATCCAGAATGTATTATGTTTCATTACAATAAAAGTTATTATTTACTAACCTTTAAAATCAATTTATGTAAAATA
>JBIKPM010000126.1:0-6396 GCA_044357435.1 Flavobacterium sp.
AAGCTTCTATTTTTCAAATTATCTAATTCCCAAATTGACTATTTTTGCATTTATGGAATTTTCATCAAAACTTTTAGAAAAAGCAGTTAACGAAATGTCGCAATTGCCAGGAATCGGTAAACGAACAGCCTTGCGATTGGTTTTACACTTATTGAAACAACCCAAAGAGCATACAGGATTCTTAGCACAATCGTTGACCACAATGCGGGAAGAGGTAAAGTTTTGTGTGAGTTGCCACAATATTTCCGATGTCGATATCTGCGAAATTTGTTCCAATACTAAAAGAAATCATCAAATTATTTGTGTCGTCGAAGACATTCGTGATGTGATGGCAATAGAAAATACGGGTCAGTTTAGGGGAATTTACCACGTCCTTGGAGGGAAGATTTCGCCAATTGACGGGGTTGGACCAAGCCAATTGAATATCAATACTTTGGTTGAAAAAATAAAATTAGGTACGGTTTCCGAAATTATTTTTGCGTTAAGTTCAACAATGGAAGGCGATACCACTAATTTTTACATTTATAAACAAATTCAGGATTGCGACATTATCACCTCTACCATTGCGCGGGGAATTTCCGTTGGTGACGAACTGGAATATGCCGATGAGGTCACTCTTGGAAGAAGTATTTTGCAAAGAGTGCCGTTTGAAAAGTCGTTTAAAAATAATTAATCCTTTATAATAAATAGCGATACTTTTGAATTGTGAAATGAAAAGCTATATTTGTTACAAAAATATGAAAATGAACAAATCAGTACTGTTTTTATGGCTTGGAATTAGCATGTTGTTTACTTCTTGTATAGCTACTCAAGATTTAATTTATCTACAGAAAAAAAATGGGGACGAAGTTGTGTCTGCCATCTCAACATTGGCTTCAAAGCCATATAGGCTGCAAACAAATGATGTTTTGAGCATCACAATAAAAGCAAACGACCCTAAGTTAGTCACTATTTTTAGCCCTACGAACCAAGGTGAAGCAGGAAAGTCTGAATCTGGACTCTATTTTGACGGGTTTACGGTTGACGATCATGGGAACATAAGAATTCCGGTTTTGGGCGAAATAAACGTAATTGGTTTTACGGTGGAAGAAATAAGAACCAAAATTGAGAAACAATTATTGGCCGACCATTTTAATAAGGAAGCCAATATTTTTGTAACTGTAAAACTAGCCGGGTTCAAATACACGACTAGTGGAGAAATCGGAAGTATAGGAACCAAGACCGTTTTTCAAGATCATTTAAATATTATGCAAGCCATAGCAAATTCTGGGGACATAAAAATTACAGGAAACAGAAAAGCAGTCACCATAATTCGTCAATTGCCCTCTGGAATCGAGATGCACGATATCGATCTTACCGACATAAATGTGATGCAATCACCGTATTATTATTTACAACCCAATGATTTCATTTATGTTAAACCTCTCAAAAAGAATGCTTGGGAAACTTTTAAAACAGGAATGGAAGGTTTTACATCCATTGTTTCATTAATAACATTGGGGACAACAGTTTATTTACTGTTTAAAAATTAATATAGACATAAAAAAATGTTAGATATAAAAGATTTTTCTATTTTTGAAAACCAGTCAGGATTTGACTTTAAAGGGTTTTTAATAAAAATCGCAAGTTATTGGAGGTGGTTTATTATTAGTTTAATGATCACTTTTGCCATTGCCTATCAAGTAAATATCCGTAAGGAAAAAATTTACGCAATGGAAACCCTTATCTCCGTTAAGGAAGAAAACAATCCTTTTTTCACTTCCAATACCAGTTTAGTTTTTAATTGGGGAGGCACTTCAGACCAGGTTCAAGCCATTTCTACAACTTTACAGTCAAGGTCTCATAATGAGCTTGTTGTCGGTAAATTACAGTATTATATTAGTTACTATGTACAAGGAAAGTACAATCTTATGGATGCTTATGGCGCTGTCCCTTTTTATTTGAGTATCGATAAAAACAAAGGCCAAATTGCAGGAAATCTTATCGGAATCAAGTTTTTAAGTGAAAATGTGTATCAAATTAGAATTCCATTCCCGAGCAATTCAGTTTCAATAGTTTCCTATTCTGACAATTCCTATGGACAAACAGCTGTTGCCAAAGGAGAATTTGTTAAGCAGTACAAAGTAGGGGAACAAGTTTCATTGCCTTTTTTGAACTGGAAATTACAAATAAAGGATAATCCAGGTTTTTACAAAGGGAACGAATATTTTGTTCAATTTAATGATTTTGATGGAACAGTATCCGCTTATAAAGGGATAGCTGTTAAATCGGATGATAAGGGAGGTTCCATAATAACGCTGGGAATGCAAGGTCCCAATAAAGCCAGAATGGTTGAGTATTTGAACTCTACCGTTAAGATGTTAATTAAAAGACAATTAGACGATAAAAACCAATTTGCCACAAACACCATAGAATTTATCGATAGCACTTTGGTGGCGATGGAAACGCAACTCAAGGAAACTACAAACGAGTTAAAGTCATTTAGAAAAGATAAAAATATATTTGAGATTGAAGATGGTGGAGCAAAATTTTCGGGTCAGATTCTAGAATTTGATATCAAAAGAGATGAAATTACACGTAAAACGGCTTATTATAATTCTTTAAAAAATTACCTAAGGAATAGTGTTGACTACGCCAAGCTTCCTGCGCCATCTGTGGCAGGGATTGAAGACCCAAATATTGTTGCGAATGTATCGAAATTGATTGCGCTTTCCACCCAAAGATCAGAAATGGCTTATGCGGTAAAAAGCGATAAAATATTCAAGGATTTTGACAATCAAATGGAAGCCGTAAAAAGGGTCTTGCTTGAAAATATAGCCACAGCCAAAACCTCTTTACAGTATGATTTGGCAATGGTAAACAGCAAAATAAGTGAAGCGGAAAGTACCATAAAGCAACTCCCCGAAGACCAGCAAGAGCTAATAAAAATCAAGAGAAAATATGATTTAAGCGATAATATTTATAGTACATTTCTTCAAAAAAGAAGTGAAGCTGATATTGTAAAAGCGGCAAATTTATCGGATATTCATTTTATTGATCCTGCAAAAGACATTGGTGGGGGACTTATAGGTCCAAATACCTCCGTGAATTATGTATCGGCTTTATTTTTGGGATTACTGATTCCGTTATTGTTTGTTTTTGGAATTTTCTTTATCAATAATTCCATACAAAACACTGAAGATATCAATAAATTAACCCAGATTCCATTGATAGGAGTTGTCGGACTAAGTAAGGACGATACAGACTTAGCGGTTTTTAACAAACCAAAATCGGCATTGTCTGAATCGTTTAGAGCCATACGATCCTCGCTCCAGTTTCTATACAAAAAACAACAGGTTGATGGAGCCAAAACGTTGATGATAACATCCTCCGTCAGTGGGGAAGGAAAAACGTTTTGCTCTTTAAATATTGCCACAGTATTTGCGTTAAGTGAAAAGAAGACAGTAATTATTGGACTGGATTTACGTAAGCCTAAGCTATTTGATGAATTCAATTTGACGAATGAAGTGGGAATTGTGAATTACCTAATCAAGCAAAAAAGTGTGGATGAAATCATCAATCATACCCACATTCCTTTTCTAGATGTAATTATTTCGGGTCCTATTCCACCCAATCCTGCTGAAATGATTATGAGTGACGGTATGAAGGATTTGATAGAAGAATTAAAACAAAAATACGATTATATTATTTTGGATACACCTCCTGTGGGAATAGTGTCAGATGCATTGGAGTTAGCACAATATTGTGATGTTGTTTTATATATCGTAAGGCAGAATTTCACCAAAAAGGAAATGATTACTTCAGTTAACAATAGGGTAAAGCGAGGGGAACTCAACAATACCAGTATTATTTTGAATGGGTTTCAAAACAAGGCCAAGTATGGCGCAGGTTATGGCTACGGCTACGGCTACGGCTATGGTTACGGCTACGGTTATGGTAACAAGGCCTATTCCAATGGCTACCATGATGACGATAAGCCTAAAACCATTTTTGAAAAAATTATGGCGAAATTCCGTAAAAATAAATTTAAAAACAAAACTGGGTTACAAGGGTAGATTATATGAAAGAAAAAAATAAATGTACCATCTTAATCACTGGCGGAGCCGGATTTATAGGGTCTAATCTTTGTGAATATTTTTTAGCCAAAGAATATAAAGTGATTTGTTTGGATAATTTTGCAACAGGACACAGACATAATTTAAATGGTTTTATAAACGATGCCAACTTTCGTTTGATCGAAGGCGATATTCGTAATATGATTGATTGCCAATATGCGGTCCAAGGAGTGGACTATGTTTTACATCAGGCTGCTTTGGGATCTGTCCCCCGTTCTATTAATGATCCTATTACAACTAATGACGTCAATATTTCAGGTTTTTTGAATATGCTTGTGGCTTCTCGAGATGCCAAGGTAAAACGATTTGTATATGCGGCGAGCTCTTCAACCTACGGAGATTCCGTGGGATTGCCGAAAGTGGAAGAGGTGATTGGGAAGCCGCTTTCGCCTTACGCCATAACTAAATATGTAAACGAATTATATGCCGAAATTTTTAGTCGTACGTATGGTTTGGAAACAATTGGTCTGCGCTATTTCAATGTTTTCGGGAGAAAGCAGGATCCAAAAGGAGCGTACGCAGCAGTAATTCCAAAATTTGTGATGCAGTTGATGCAGCTGCAAAGTCCAAAAATAAATGGTGATGGCAACTATTCCCGTGATTTCACTTACATCGATAATGTGATACAAATGAATGAATTGGCCATGACTACAACTAATTCAGAAGCGATAAATACAGTCTACAATACGGCTTATGGAGATAGGAATACCTTGAACAATTTGGTGGATTATTTGAAGAAATTCTTGTCCCAATACGACCCAAAAATAGACAGTGTTGCCATAGAATATGGTCCTAACAGGGTGGGCGATATTCCTCATTCCTTGGCAAGTATCGAAAAAGCGAAAACGTTGTTGGGTTATAATCCGCATTTTTCCATGGAGGAAGGACTGAAAGAAGCGGTAAAATGGTACTGGGAAAATTTAAAACAGTAATTAGGGTTCGGATTAGAAAAAAATAGAAAAATAGAATAGAAATGAATATAACAAAAATTTGTTGCATAGGTGCAGGATATGTTGGAGGCCCCACAATGGCTGTTATTGCACAAAAATGCCCAAACATACAGGTTACGGTAGTCGATTTGAACGAGGAACGAATTGCGGCTTGGAATGATGAAAATAGTGACAATATTCCTATTTATGAACCAGGATTAAGTGCTATTGTTGCCGAAACCAGAGGGAAAAATTTGTTTTTTTCAACCGATGTGGAAAAGGCAATCGATGAAGCCCAAATCATTTTTATATCTGTAAATACACCAACTAAAACTTACGGAAAAGGTAAAGGAATGGCAGCCGATTTAAAATATATTGAATTGTGTGCCAGACAAATTGCAAAAATCGCCAAAGACAATAAAATTGTGGTTGAGAAATCAACCTTGCCGGTAAGGACCGCCGAAGCCATAAAAAGTATTTTAGACAATACAGGCAATGGGGTACAGTTCCAAATTCTTTCCAACCCCGAGTTTCTTGCAGAAGGAACCGCCGTGGAAGATTTATTGAGTCCGGATAGAATATTAATTGGAGGAGATACCTCAATAGAAGGACAAAAAGCCATACAATCGCTTGTGGATGTCTATTCCAATTGGGTAGCTCCTGAAAAAATATTAACCACCAATGTATGGTCGTCTGAATTGTCAAAATTGACAGCCAATGCTTTTTTAGCCCAAAGAATATCCTCCATCAATGCCTTGTCGGAACTTTGTGAAAAAACGGGTGCCAACATTAACGAAGTGGCAAAAGCCATCGGGATGGATAGTAGAATAGGCCCCAAGTTCCTAAAAGCTTCTGTTGGATTTGGAGGTTCTTGTTTTCAAAAAGACATATTGAACTTGGTTTACATTGCCAAATCATACGGGCTGAACGAAGTGGCTGATTATTGGGAACAGGTAATTATCATGAACGACCATCAGAAAAAGCGTTTTTCCAATACAATAGTAAAAACCCTTTACAACACGGTTGCCGATAAAAAAATTGCATTCTTGGGTTGGGCTTTCAAAAAAGACACTAACGATACTAGAGAATCTGCTGCGATTTATGTTGCCAACGATTTAATTAACGAACAGGCAAAAATTGCTGTTTTTGATCCAAAAGTTTCCCGTAAAAAAATCTTGGCCGATTTGGATTATTTAGAAACTAGAACACCAGAAAACAATGCCAATAGTATAATTTCATTTGACGATCCCTATGAAACCTGCCAAAATGCGCATGCCATAGCGGTACTAACCGAGTGGGATGAGTTTGTACATTACGACTGGCAAAAAATTTATGATGCCATGCAAAAGCCA
>JBIKPM010000128.1:0-6369 GCA_044357435.1 Flavobacterium sp.
TTTTAATAGTAATGCGACAGCTTTACTATTAAAAATTGTATCGAGAAGCTTTTATTTGTATGGTTCTCGATACAATTTAAAGCATTATATTTTTTTTCATTTATCAACATTTGATGTACTTTAAAAATCACTCGAACTGACGTACGATTAGAAACTACCCTTTTGTTTAAACCCATACGTCACTTCGAGTGGTTTTAAATGGTAATGCGACAGCTTTACTATATAAAATTGTATCGAGAAGTTTTATAAAAACGTAATGGTTCTTGATACTTTGTTAAGATTTTCTGTCCTAAACCTTATCTCAACTCGAATTTACAAATTTTTAAATTCATTTATTCTGGTCTACTAAACTTTTTCTTTGCTAAATTAGGAAGTTTATCATAGTCTTCATTAATCAACGCTTCTTTTTTTGCTCTCGACCATTTTTTTATTTTTTTCTCAATATCTATTGCAAAATTAATATCCGTAAATTCACAATAAAAAACTAATTCGACTGGTCTTTTGTTTGCTGTATAACAATCCGGATAGAAACCTGTTTCGTGCTGAAAAAGTCTTTGGGTTAAATCACTTGTAACCCCAGTATAATAAGAATTGTCGGAACATTTTAAAATATATACATACGATTGTTTCATGTTTTTTTTTGATTTAATTTAACCTTTCAAGACGGTTCTCGATACATTTTTTGTTCCGTTACTCTCCACAAAAAACACTCGAACAGACGGTTGCGAAAATCACATCCAACGGGTTAACTTTTTAAATAATACAATCGATAGCACTCGTCACTTCGAGTGGTTTTTAATAGTAATGCGACAGCTTTACTATTAAAAAATGTATCGAGAAGTTTTATAAATACAAAAAGTTCTCGATACATTTTTTGTTTCGTTACTCTCCACAAAAAACACTCGAACAAACGGTTGCGAAAATCACATCCAACGGGTCAACTTTTTAAATAATACAATAGATAGCACTCGTCACTTCGAGTTGTTTTTAATAGTAATGCGACAACTTTACTATTTAAAATTGTATCGAGAAGTTTTATAAATACAAAAAGTTCTCGATACATTTTTTGTTCCGTTACTCTCCTCAAAAAACACTCGAACAGACGTTAACGAACCAACCTTAAATTTAAAACATTTTTTTACGTCTCTAAGTTTTACACAAACATTTGTTGCAACAAACCTTTTTTCCATTCTTGGGTTTTTGTTATCTGATTGTTGGTGCTGTTTATTTTTTCATCTAATGAAGATAGAAAATTGGCGATTTTGGTTTGTTCTTCTAGGCAAGGAAAATTAATCGGCATTGTTTCAAACATTGGTAATCTTAATGATTTTACTGTTGAACCAACTGCGTGAGAATCCAAATGATTTGTATTAAATGAAATTGAATAAAATAAAAATGTTCCATTAATTCCATTAAAATCCATAATTGCATAAGTTCTTTGATGTAAATCAAATTTACCTCTAAAATATTTTGGAATAAATTCTTGTCCTTCACCTGGAACTATTATTGCTTCTGCGTCAAATAAAAATCTATCGCTTGTTCTGATATCTTGCGACCTATCAAAGAAAGTATACTTACCGTCTAAATTTGAATCTTGGCGATTTGAAGATCCAGTTGTAATTCTTGCAACCTCCCCCAACTTCTTCATTTCCCAATCCGCGTAATCTTCCCCATTCTCATCTTTAAACCGCAATTTACCAGAGAACAATTGCTGCATTGCTCCTTTTTTGTATTGCTCCAAAAGGTGCTTTTTCTTTTTGAGGGATTGTAGTTTATCGTCTATCGCAGTAAATAAATTGGCGATTTTGGTTTGCTCGGCAAGGGTTGGGAAAGAAAATTCAATATTAGATAACTTTTCTTGATTAAGATTTGCTTGAGCAACACCTTGTGATAAAGATTGAATTTCAATTTTAAATTTATCAAATAGATTTTTTACAAATAAAACTATGGTTTCATTTTCTTTGGGAATTAAACCAATTATACTATCAGGAAAACAAGCTTTTATTTTTAGAATTGTTGTTTCTGCAATATTTGCAGCTATAGTGATGCAAAGAGTATTCTCATTCCATAATTTACTTTGTTTTAAACCTGCTTCCGAATAAGTATGAGAATAAGTATCCAAATACAACTCAGCATTTCTAATATCACCTGTTTGAATAAATGGATATTCTCCGCCATAAAGAAATTTAGCATTTCTTGGTCTATGTTTTGATTTACCTCTACCAATTTCCGCTACTTCCCCCAATTTTTTCTTCTCCCAATCATATTTAAATTCAGGAAAACGCAGGCTAGGAATGTTATTTTTATCGTAATTCATAATTTGCAATTCATAATTAAAAACTTACCCAATCACTTCCAATTTCGCAAATCGCAATAGCAATTTCTTGATTCCGCCTACTTCAAATTTGATTTCTGCTTTTTTGTCTGCTCCAACACCTTCCAGATTCAATACTTCGCCTTTGCCAAAACGCTCGTGCATCACGATGTTTCCGGCGACCAGTTTATTGTCAAATAAATTAGCTGTTCCAGAATTACTCGAAACCGGTTTCAATTTTCGAATGTTGATGTCTGATTTTGGTTCATTGTCCTTAACATATTTTGGTGGCGCTCCTGAAATAGGCTTGGCCAAACGCAATTTCGATTTATCAATGTCACCAAAAATGTCACTGTCAATCATGGGTTTGTAACGGTAATTATTTTCCTCGGGAGTGAGATATTCCAAATATTGTCCGTCTATTTCTTCTATAAAACGGGAGGGTTCGCTATCGGTCAGTTTTCCCCAACGGTAGCGCGATTGGGCATACGTCAAATAGGCTTGATGTTCTGCTCTGGTCAATGCCACATAAAACAAACGGCGTTCTTCCTCAAGTTCACTTCGGGTGCTCATACTCATAGCGCTTGGAAATAAATCCTCTTCCATCCCCACGACAAAAACGTATGGAAACTCCAATCCTTTGGCCAAATGTATCGTCATTAAAGCCACACGGTCTTCGTCGCTGGTATCCTTATCCAAATCGGTTGCCAAAGCCACATCTTCCATGAACTCTGACAAAGCGCCTCGAGCACCGTCAATCTCTCTTTGGCCCTCGGTAAAATCCTTGATTCCGTTTAATAATTCCTCAATATTCTGAATTTTTGCCATTCCTTCTGGAGTCGCATCTTTCTTTAATTCTTGTACCAATCCCGTTTTTTTGGCCACATGATCTGTAATAAAAAAGGCATCTTGATTTTCGTTTATTACCTGAAAACTCTGAATCATGGTCACAAAATCTTGTAGTTTTTGTTTCGTTCCCGAGTTCAGTTTCAAGTCGATTTTATCAATATTCTGCATCACTTCAAAAATGGAACGCTTGTAATGATTGGCCGCCACAGTTAATTTTTCGACCGTTGTATCCCCAATTCCACGTGCAGGATAATTGATAACCCGAACTAATGCTTCTTCGTCTTTTGGATTGATGACCAATCGCAAATAACACAAAACATCTTTGATTTCTTTTCTTTGATAAAATGACAAACCACCATAAATTCGATACGGAATATCACGTTTTCTCAATGCATCTTCCATGGCTCGGGATTGCGCATTGGTTCGATATAAAATGGCAAATTGACCATTGAGCATTTGGTTCTGCATCTTTTGTTCAAAAATGGTGCTGGCCACAAAACGTCCTTCCTCTGCATCTGTCAGACTGCGGTGCACTTTTATCTTGGCTCCATCGGTATTGGCAGTCCAAACAATTTTGTCGAGTTTGGTTTTGTTCTTATCTATAATCGAATTGGCGGCTTCGACAATGTTTTTCGTCGAACGGTAATTCTGTTCCAATCGAAAGGTTTTCACTCCCTCATAATCTTTTTGGAAATTCAGGATGTTGTTGATATTGGCACCCCGAAACGCATAAATACTCTGCGCATCATCACCCACAACGCATATATTTTGGAATTTATCCGACAAAGCGCGTACAATCAAATACTGCGAATGGTTGGTATCTTGGTACTCATCGACCAAAATATAGCGAAAACGGTTCTGGTATTTGGCTAAAACTTCCGGAAAACGAGTCAGCAATTCATTCGTTTTCAACAACAAATCATCAAAATCCATTGCCCCGGCCTTGAAACAGCGTTCCACATAATTTTGGTAAATTTCTCCCAAACGAGGTTTTTTACTCATCGCATCGGCTTCCTGCAATTCGGGATTATTGAAATACGCTTTTACAGTTATCAGACTATTTTTATAACTGGAGATTCGGCTTAAAACTTGTTTGGGTTTATATACATCCCGATCCAATTGCATTTCTTTAATCACAGCCGAAATCAACCGAACGGAATCTTGGGTATCATAAATCGTAAAATTGGAAGGGTAACCTAACTTATCCGCTTCGGAACGGAGGATTCGAGCAAAAACCGAGTGAAAAGTTCCCATCCAAAGATTTTTGGCTTCATTGGAACCCACAATATCGGAGATACGCTTTTTCATTTCGCGCGCTGCTTTGTTGGTGAAAGTCAAGGCCAAAATGCTAAAAGCATCCACACCCAAGCTCATCAAGTAGGCAATTCGAATCGTCAACACACGTGTTTTTCCAGAACCGGCACCAGCAATGATAATCATGGGTCCGTCCTTTTGCAATACGGGTTCGCGTTGGGCTTCGTTAAGTTGATCAATGTATTTGCGCATAAAAAAATTTAATATAAATGCAAAAATAAGGATTAAAATTCAGCTATTATTCGGTAATAATATTTTAGTTTTTCATAAATTTTACTTTGTCATTTCTACTTCGTCGAAATAACAAAAAAACCGCTCTATTTATAAAATACGTCATATCCAAACCGAATTAAGGTACCGATAACAACCACCAAAAAGAATATTCGGATGAACTTATTCCCTTTTTTAATGGCTAGTTTTGCACCAATCCAACCACCGAACGCATTGCAAAAAGCCATAGGTATGGCAATTGCCCAAATGATTTTTCCTTTCAATGCAAACAAACAGATAGAGCCAAAATTAGTTGCCAAGTTGACCATTTTAGCATTGGCGGAAGCATGTAAAAAATCAAAACCCAGTAAGGCAATGAATGCCAAAACTAAAAAGCTTCCTGTTCCGGGACCAATAAAACCGTCGTAAAAGCCAACTATAAAGCTGATAATGACAGCATAGAAAATTTGGATTGTTGTAGAATGGTTTTTTACGACATGCTGTCCAAAATTTTTCTGGGCATAAGTGTAAACAACTAAAAGCGACAGTACAACCAGTAATAATGGTTTCATGAAATCATTACTCACATAAGTCAATAAAGTAGAACCCAAAAAAGCCGATGGAACCGCCAAAAGCATCATGATAATTAACAATCTCCAGTTCATATCCACTTTTTTGAGGTATTGGTTTGCCGCAAAGGAAGTGCCACTAAAAGCCGGTATTTTTAATGTTCCGATGATGGACGAAACGGGAAGATTAGGCAACAAAATCAATGCCACAGGGGTTTGTATTAATCCGCCACCTCCCACAATAGCGTCAATGAATCCGGCGAAAAAGGAGGCGACACAAAGTAAAATTATGATGTAGGATTCCATGTTTTTTATAAAATTTAACCAAATGTACTCTTTAAGTTTATTGGTTTATTCGTTAATTTGCCATTGGTTATAAAAAAATCAAATCTTAGATGGACTCAACTCGAATAATAGAATTAGTAAGTTATACTTTGCCCACACTTATAATAGGATTTGTACTGTATCATTTTATTGAACTATATACAAACAACGAAAAAGAGAAAAGAAACTATTTGTTACAAAAGGAATCAAAACCAGACGTTTTATCCTTGCGTTTGCAAGCCTATGAGCGCATGACCTTATTTTTGGAGCGCATCAATCCAAGTCAATTGTTAGTAAGAATCACCCCCATATCAGACGATAAAAATGACTATGCCAATTTTGTAATTGCTCAAATTGAGCAAGAATTCGAGCATAATTTGGCACAACAAATTTATATTTCAGACGAATGTTGGTCAACAATTACCACTGCCAAAAACGCCACAATTCAAATGCTATTAATGGCAACAAAAAACGCAAAAATAAGTGATGCCAATCAATTGAGAGAAGTTGTTTTAAAAGAATTGTTGGATAAACAATCTCCTAGCGGTGCTGCGTTGATTTTCCTTAGAAATGAAGTGCGCCAATTGTGGTAACTCATTATTCTTTCAACAACCGATTCAGTTGAAATTGCTCCTTTTCATTCAAATCAGGTAAAATTCTTTCAAAAGAAATTCTCATTTCTTGATTTTTAACCCAGATTACGCAATAGGAATTCCAAAGGGATAATCTAAAATTTTTGAATGATTCCAAAGACCGCTAAACCAAGCTCTCCGTTTTTTATTCAATGCA